>RFWA01000631.1 GCA_009922295.1 Betaproteobacteria bacterium | reverse complement strand
AGCGTCGGGTAAGGCGCACGGTTGCTGCAGTTGCTGACGTCGTCCGGCGCGGCATCGGCAAACTGGTACTGCGGGTGAAAACTGGCGATCTGCAGCACGCCATCCAGCCGAAGTTTGCGCAGCAGGCGGTCAGCCCGCCCCAGAAAGTCATTGAAGTCCAAAAAGTCGGCCAAGGCATCAGGCGCCACCAGCAGCGTGGTGTCGCGCTCGGCCGGGTCAGCCTGCTGCAAATCGAGCAACTGCTGGCGCAGTTCGGCCAGCAGTTCTGTGGCGTCGCTGGCGGCGGTGATGGCGTAGTGGATCTGGCCCTTGACGTGCACCGCCTTGGCAAACGGGCACAGGTTCAGGCCAATCACGGCGCGCTCAAGCCATCGTTGCATATCGGCCAGTACCTGGGCAGCGCGGGGGTGGGGTTGGGTCAGCGTCATGGCAGCAGGCGCTGGCCGCTCAGACGCTCGTGCTCGCGCGTGGCAAAACGGTCGGTCATGCCGGCAATGTAGTCGGCCACCACGCGGGCGCGGGCGGGGGCCTCACCAGCCGTACCCGCCAAAGCTGCGCTGCGGGCTGAAAAACCTTCAGTCATCTCGGCCGGTTGGGCTTGGTAAAAGGCAAACAAATCGCGCACCACCTGCTGCGCCAAGCGGGTGGTGTCCATCACCCGGGGATGCCGGTACAGCTCATGGAGCAAAAAAGTCTTGAGCACATGGGAGCGGGCTGCCATGGCCTCGCTGAACTGGATCAGCGCGGGGAGTTGGCGCACCGCCCCCACATCCACCGGGCCGGCCTGCTGCAAGGCCTGTCCACTGGCAGCCACCACGTCATACACCTGGGCGCTCAGCATGCGGCGGATGGTCTCGTACAGCAGCCGCCGGCCCTGGCTGCGCTCGCCCAGGGTCGGGAACTCCGCCAGGATCTGCCGCCGAAAATCGTCCACCAGCGGCACCTGCTGCAACTGCGCCAGCGTGATCAGGCCGGAGCGCACGCCGTCATCAATGTCGTGCGCGTTGTAGGCAATCTCATCGGCCAGGTTGCACAGCTGCGCTTCCAGGCTGGGCTGGGTGCGCGCCAGAAAGCGCTGCCCCACCCCGCCCGGCTCCAGCTGCTCCAGCACCTGAGCGTTGATGGCAGAGCAATGCTTGAGGATGCCCTCGCGGGTCTCAAAACACAGGTTCAGGCCGTCAAACTCAGGGTAGCGCTCCTCCAGCGCATCCACGACGCGCAGGCTTTGCAGGTTGTGCTCAAAGCCGCCGAAAGGCTGCATACAGGCATTGAGCGCGTCTTGCCCGGCGTGGCCAAAGGGCGTGTGGCCCAAGTCATGTGCCAGCGCGATGGCCTCGACCAAGTCCTCATTGAGGTCGAGGGATCGCGCCATGGAACGCCCCAACTGCGCCACCTCCAAAGAATGGGTGAGCCGGGTACGAAACAAGTCACCCTCGTGGTTGAGAAAAACCTGCGTTTTGTACACCAGCCGGCGAAACGCCGTGCTGTGCACGATACGGTCGCGGTCGCGCTGAAACTCGGTGCGCGTGGGCGCTGGCGGCTGGGCAAAGCGCCGGCCAAGCGAAAGGTCGGGGTGGCAAGCGTAGGGGGCCAGGGACATATCAGGCGCAACAGGCCTCAATCACTTCGCGCACCAGCGCATCGGGCGCCGCTCTCACCGCTGCCTGGCCCGGACCATT
>RFWA01000064.1 GCA_009922295.1 Betaproteobacteria bacterium | reverse complement strand
CGCACTGCACGAGCAGTTGACCCCAGTGCTGGCCTTTTCAAACCAGCACCTGGACACCAGCATCCGCTTCTTCAAGCACCTGCGCCACCGCGAAGGCCTGTTCGCCACGCCGCTGTGCCGAGCCGGTGTGCGGCCGCTGGATGCCCATCAAATGCGCGAGCTTGAACTCAATGTTGACCGTGTGCTGGCGATGCAAGGGCAGCTTCGAACCTAGCGTTTTGCAGTTTTTTGGCGCTCCGGTCAAGGCGGCGCCGGGCTGAGCGGCTCCGCGGCTGTCCCCCGCCCTGCGGGCTCCTCCTTGATGCCGCTATGCCGCTCAGCCCGTCACCACCTTGATGACCCTCGCGCGCAAACCATGTTGTCCCCGGCTACCACCGGGAATGACGAGCGGCAGCCTGCCGGAGCGATATCTTGCCCAGCCATAAAATTATTGGTCGAAACAGGCTCTAAGCCACGTATTCATTGATGAATTAGCTACTATTTAGATAGCAAACTTCGATATCAAACAACCAGGGCAACTGGCTGGCTGAAACTCAGACCAGGGCTTTGTGGGCGCCGTCGCAGAGGGGTTGGTTGGCGCTTTGCTTGCAGCCGCAAAAGTACACAGTCTTGCTCTCGGTGGCGTCATATTTCACAGGTGTGAAGCTTGAGCCCTTGTGTGAACCATCGCAAAAAGGTTGCGCCTTGCTTTGGCCGCAGGAACACCAGTAATAGCTTTTGCCGGCCTCAACCTCCTTGGCATAGGGAGATTTTTGGGGAATGAGTGCGTCCATGGTAGCGTCCTTGCGGTTGGTTAGAGTCAACCCATCCTACCGCAACCAGCCTCAGCTGCCGATCGGAGGGTTCTTGCGTCCAACCCAGAACGTAGCGCCTTCCGGGCCATACTGTTCGGTGTGCAGCGTGTCATGCGCCAGGGTAAACGGATCACCGGCTTTAAAGTGACTCGGACTCTCTCCCACAGTCAGCACCATGTCACCGCGCACCACCAGCGCCTTGACGTCCCAAGGATGACGGTGGCTGTCAACAAGCTTATCTGGCGGGCCTTCACGCACCAGCACTTCATCAAAGCCCTCATCCAGCGCGGCCTGTCTGAATTGGTCGAAAGTTGGCATAGTCATGCTGCAACTCCAGCTTGGCGCAAACCAGTGCATGGCTGCGTCGAACCCAGGGGGCAGTATTGAAGGGCTATGGCAACTCTGACGACGTTTGGCGGCTGGGGCATTAGCGTATCCATGGCGGTACCTTGCAGGGTTGAGATGGCAATCATCGTACCCGAAGCCGCGCGATCTGGTGATAGGCATATTCCTGGGCCAGACTTGGGGTTTTGTGTGGGCGCCCAGCGCCTAGCGCGGCCCGCACCGACAAAATCAGGCCACCATGCAAACAAATGTCTTTTGGCGCGCCTTGTTCGGCCTCTTCGTCGCGACGGCACTCGGTACGCCTTCAATAGCCTTAGGCGCCGCTGGCGTCAGCAACCCGGCTGGCATCGACTGGGTTCCCTTGAGCGGCTTCAGCCTAGCCCGCACTGAAACCACGGTCGGGCAGTTTCGCCGCTTCGCACAGGCCACCGGCAGCCTGACACGCGCCGAGCGTGAGGGCGGCGGCGCTGTGTTCGAGGCCGGCTGGGTGCAGAAACCGGGCTGGACTTGGGCGGCGCCTTTTGGCGGCGACGCGGGGAGAACCGCCGAGGATGAGCCGGCCGTGCACATCGGCTTTGACGAAGCCCAGGCTTTCTGCCGCTGGGCCGGCGGACGCTTGCCAACCGACGCGCAGTGGGTCAGCGCCGCCTACACCGAACAACGCCGAACGCCGCCGGCCAGCTTTTCAACCGGGCGCAGCTACCGCTACCCCACTGGTGACTCACCCCAGGGCGCACAGTGCCTGGCTGACTGTGGGGCTGCGGCCCAGCAACGCGCCCTGCGCCACGGCGCCAGCCTGTCTCGCGGCCATGGCCACGCCCGCGTGGCCCAGACGCCGGCCGGTGTGAACGGCTTGCACGACATGGGCGGTAATGCCTGGGAATGGGTGGACGAGCCGCAGAGCAGCGGTGCGGCTGATGCCGGCCAAGCTGAACGACGCACGCGGGGTGGCTCTTGGTGGTACGGCGCCGCCCAAATGCAGGCCGTCCCGTTTACACGGGAATGACGGGAAAAAGTGCGCGACGATGACGGGGGGTGCGGCTCAGCGCCAGACCTGGCCCGCCACTCGCATCATGTTGCCGCCCATCACCAGCGCGGCCTCAGCCGCCGTCATGCCGGTGTCTTGCAGGGCCTGGCCCAGCACCTGCCAGGTGTCTATCGGGGTGTAAGTGGACGGGTGCACAGCCCGGTTGTAGCCGGCGGAGCTGGGCCACCAGTAGCTGGGGTCGTAGTTGTCAGGTGGGTTGTCGTCGAGCTCGGGCTGGCGAAAGCTGATGTCCAGGCCAATGCCGGCGTGCTGCACGCCCACCAGGTTGGCCACATAAGCCGCGTGGCGCGCCACATCCACCGCGGTGGGCTGGGCATTGCCCAGGAAAAATGACACACCTGACACGCAAACCACGCCGCCGGTGGCGGCACAGGCGCGGATCTGCTCGTCGGTGACGTTGCGGCCGTGCTCCACCAGCGATAGGGGGTTGGCATGGCTGAAGATCACCGGCGCGCTAGACGCGGCCATGATGTCCAGGCTGCAGCGCCTGCCGGTGTGCGAACAGTCCATCAGCACGCCCGCGGCGTTGATGGCTTGCACCACCTGGTGCCCAAGCAAGGTGAGGCCCTGCTCAACATCATGGCAGCCACCAGCGACGCTGTTGTTGCGGTTATAGGCCAGGTGCATCTGGCGCACGCCCAGGCTCTGGTACAGCGCCACCATGTCGGGCTGCTCCAGCAGCGGCATGGCGCCTTCCAGGTCAAAGCCGATGGCCAGTTTGCCCTGGGCAGCGGCGCGTTCAACGTCTTGCACAGTGTTCGCCAGCACAAAGCGCTCAGGCTGAGCCGCCACGCTGGCACGAAATCCGGCGATGGTTTGCATCACCTGCGACAGCGGGTTCATGTCCATGCCGATGTTGATCGACACATAGTGCACGCCGGCAGCATGAAAGCGCTCTATCGGTGCAAAGCTGGCCTGCGGGTGCAGGGGCAGGCAGGCGTGGGCTTCCCAGTGGATCATGACAAGTCTCCGGTGCGGCGAAAGCCCGAGGAGGCTTCCATCAAGTTTTGGGTATAGGGGTGGCTGACGCGGCTGGCTGCCAAGTCGGCCGAGCTGACCAGCTCCACCGTCTGGCCACGCTGCATCACCATGAGGCGATCGCACAGGTGTGTCACCACGGCCAGGTCATGGCTGACCATGACAAAGGTCAGGCCACGGCGGTGACGCAGGTCTTCCAGCAGGTTGAGCACCTCGGCCTGCACCGAGGCATCCAGCGCCGAGGTGGGTTCATCCAGCAGCAGAATCTGCGGCTCCAAAATCAGGGCCCTTGCAATCGCAATGCGCTGGCGCTGGCCGCCCGACAGCTGGTGCGGGTAGCGAAAGCGAAAACCAGTGCCCAGGCCCACCTCGTCAAGCGCCCGCTCAATGCGGGCCTCGGCGTCGCCCATCTGGTGAATAGCCAGCGGTTCGGCCAGGATCCGGTCTACCGTCTGGCGAGGGTGCAGCGAGCCATAAGGGTCTTGAAACACCATCTGCACCAAGCGGCGAAACGGCTTGCTGCCGGGCTTGGGCAGCGCAGGCGCAGCACCCGCACTAGCGCCGGCACCACCGCCAGCACCGGTAGCTTCACCCAGCAGTTGCACGCTGCCAGCGGCCAGCGGCGCGAGGCCGCAAATGGCGCGCAGCACGGTCGATTTGCCCGAGCCTGACTCACCCACCAAACCAAAGCTGCCACCGGGCTCCACCTGGAACGAGGTGTCGGCCACCGCTACAAAGCCGTCGTAGGTAACGCGCAGGCCCTGCACGGCCAGGCCAACCGGGCGGCTCACAGCGCCCACTCCGGCTGCCGGTCCAGGGTGGGCAAGGGGTGCCGCGCATCGCCCAGCTTGGGCAGGCAATTGAGCAGGCCCAGCGTATAGGGGTGGCGGGCATCAGCCAGGCCACCGGCAGCAATTTCTTCGACCACCCGGCCAGCGTACATCACCAGGATGCGGTCACAAAAGGTGGAGACCAGGCGCAGGTCGTGCGAGATAAAAATCAGCCCCATGCCGCGCTGGCGCACCAGCCCGTCCAAAATGGCCAGCACCTGCAACTGCACGGTGACATCGAGCGCCGACGTGGGTTCGTCGGCAATCAGCAGCTCGGGGTTGGCGATCAGCATCATGGCGATCATGGCGCGCTGGCCCATGCCGCCCGAGACCTCATGCGGGTACAGCCTGAACACCCGGGCAGGGTCGTCGATCTGCACCGACTCCAGCGCCGCCAATGCAGCCTGGCGCGCTTCGCGGCCCGACACCCGGCTGTGCGCACGCAGCGTCTCAATGATCTGGTCGCCAATGGTCATGACCGGGTTGAGCGAGAACTTGGGGTCTTGCAGCACCATGGCGATGCGCCCGCCACGCAGCGCGCGGCGCTGGCGCGGCGAACAACCCAGCAAATCGGTGCCATGAAACTGCAGGCGCTGGGCTGTGACCCGGCCCTCGGGGGCGGTCAGGCCCAGAATGGCACGCCCGGTCTGCGATTTGCCCGAACCCGACTCGCCCACAATGCCCAGGCGCTCGCGCCCCAGGGTAAAACTGACGCCGCGCACAGCCTCAGTGAAACCGCCGTCACGATTGGGAAAGGCCACGCGCAGGTCGTCAACCACCAGCACCGGGTCGTTGTTGTTGCTGGTCATTTGGCGGCCTTGGGGTCGAGCGCGTCACGCAGACCGTCGCCCAGCAGGTTGAAGGCCAGGCTCACCAGGAAAATTGCGGCGCCTGGCGCTGCCGCCACCCACCACTGGTCCAGCACGTAGAGTCGACCGTTGGCGATCAGCGCGCCCCATTCGGGCATGGGCGGCTGCGCGCCCAAACCCAAAAAGCCCAGGCCGGCGGCGGTGAGAATGATGCCGGCCATGTCCAGCGTGACCCGCACGATGACCGAAGACACACACAGCGGCATGATGTGACGCAGCACGATGCGCCAGCGTGATGCACCGATCAGCTGCACCGCCGCGATGTAATCGGCCTGGCGGATGGTCAGCGTCTCGGCGCGGGCAATGCGGGCGTAGGGTGGCCAGGAGGTGATGGCGATCGCGATCACCGCGTTGCCGATGCCTGGCCCGAGCGCCGCGACAAAGGCCAGCGCCAGGATGAGCCGGGGAAACGCCAGAAAAATGTCGGTGATGCGCATCAGCACCGCATCGGCCCAGCCACCCAGGTAACCGGCCACCGTGCCCACCACCAGGCCGATGGGCGCGGCCAACACGGCCACCAGCACCACCACATAGAGCGTGATGCGCGACCCATGGATGATGCGCGACAGGATGTCGCGCCCCTGGTCGTCGGTGCCAAACCAGTGGGCGCTCGACGGCGGCAACAGGCGGGTGGTGCGCAGGTCGCCAATATAGGGCGAGTACGGCGCCAGCAGATCGGCAAACACCGCCACCAACACCAACATCAGCACGATGGCCAGGCCGACCATGGCCAGCCGGTTACGGGCAAAAATTCGCCAGGCACCATAGGCCCGGCCCAGGGCCGCCTGCCGGCGCGACTGCGGCCGCTCGGCCATCAGCCAATCGTGGAGAGTTTCTGGGCGCGGCGCCTGCTTGGCCTTGGCAATGTCAGTCATGGTGTGCGATTCAGGGCGCCCGGGTCCGTGGATCGAGCCACTGGTACAGCAGATCGGACAGCAGGTTCAAACCAATGAAGACCGACCCGACGATGATGGTGCCGCCCAGCACGGCGTTCATGTCAGCGTTTTGCAGCGAGTTGGTGATGTACAGCCCCAAACCCGGCCAGGCAAACACGGTTTCGGTCAGGACCGAGCCCTCCAGCAGGCCGGCGTAAGACAGGGCAATCACCGTCACCAGCGGCACCATGGCGTTGCGCAGGGCGTGGCGCCAGATGATGCGGGCCTCAGACAGGCCCTTGGCGCGCGCCGCTACCACGTACTCCTGGCTCAGCTCATGCAACATGAACGAGCGGGTCATGCGGCTGATGTAGGCCAATGAAAAATAGCCCAGCAGGGAAGCGGGCAGGATCAGGTGCGACAGAACGTTGCGGAACGCGTCCCACTGGCCTTGGCGCGCGGTGTCGAGCAGCAGGAAACCGCTCTCGAGCGTGACCGAAAACTCATAGGTGACATCGATACGACCCGGTCCGCCCACCCAACCCAGCTTGGCATAAAACAGCACCAGACCCATCAGCCCAAGCCAGAAAATAGGGACCGAGTAGCCGATCAGACCCATGACCCGAACCAGTTGGTCAACCCAACCACCCCGCCTGACAGCCGCCCACACCCCCAAGGGCACGCCCAGGCCGGCACCGATCAGGATGCCCAGCGTAGCCAACTCGATGGTGGCGGGAAAAGTGCGCCGGATGTCCGTCATCACCGGGTTGGAGGTCAGCACCGATGTCCCAAAGTCACCCTGGGCTACTTTGTCCAGGTAGATGTAAAACTGATGCCACAGGGGCTTGTTCAGGCCCATCTCTTCCCGGACCCGCGCGACGACATGTTCTGGCGCCCGGTCGCCCACAACCGCGAGCACCGGGTCGATCGGGATCACCCTGCCGATAAAGAAGGTGACCGCCAGCAAGCCCAGATAGGTCAACACAATGACCATCAGAAACTTGCCGACACGCCACAGGACGCGGCGCAGGCGCGCGCCGCTCTGGGGCGCAGTTTGCGCCTGCACCGCCGGGTTCAAGACCAGCACCCGCAGGGACTTACTTGGTCACCTTGTGCATGTAAGTGCTGTCTGATGTCGGGCCGATTTTGAGCCCCTGCACATCGCTGCGCATCGCTGCCACCTCGGTCTGCTGGAACAGCATCACGAACGGGCTGGTTTTGCGGAAATCAGACTGCATCTCTTCATACATGACTTTGCGCTTGTTGGCGTCACGCTCCAGCACCGCTGCATCGGCCTTCTTGGTCAACTCGGGGATGTCCCAGGCGTTGCGCCAGGCCAAGGGCTTGGACTTGGCGGCATCGGTGTTGTCAGGGTTACGCACAAAGGTGTCGGCATTGGTGTGCGGATCCCAGTAGTCGGCGCCCCACTGGCCAATGTAGATGTCATGGGTGCGTGCGCGGTACTTGGTCAGCGTCTGCTTGCCGTCGCCCGGCAGGATCTCGACATCGATGCCAGCGCGCTTGGCGGTTTGCTGGAAGTTTTCTGTGATGCCCTGCACAGGCTGAACGGTCCTCATGTCGATGGTCACCTTGAAGCCATTGGGTAGGCCAGCCTTGGCCAGCAGTGCCTTGGCCTTGTCAACGTCCAGTTTGTAAGGCCGCTCGGTACTGGCGCCCAACAGGCCGACCGGCAGGAAGTTTTGATGCACCACACCGATGTTCTTGATCAGCGTGTCGCCGATGGCTGAGTAGTCCACCAGCCATTTCAGGGCTTCACGCACCTCGGGCTTGGCCAGGTTGGGGTTCTTCTGGTTCAGACTGAAGTAATACACCGTGCCTTTAGGCGTGGCCGTGGTTTTGATGTCCTTGTTGCTCGCCAGTGCGGCTAGGTCTTGCGGCTGCAGGTTGCGGGCAATGTCGACGTCGCCTTTTTCCAGCAACAGGCGTTGCGTAGCGGCCTCTTTGATGTGCCGGTAGATCACCCGCGCCGGCTTGGACTTGTCGCCATAGTAGTTGTCATTGCGCTCAAGCGCCACGATCTCATTGGCACGCCATTCGCGCAGCTTGAGCGCACCCGAGCCGGCGTAGTTGGTCTTGAGCCATCCGTAGCCGAGGTCGCCATTAACCTCCTTGGACATGACCAGCTTCTTGTCCAAGATGGAAGCAACGTTGGCTGTGAGGCAGTTGTAAACGAAGGTCGGCGCATAGGCCTTGTCTGTCTCCATCGTCAGCGTCAGGGGACCGGTTTGCTTGATCTTGTCCTTGACGTTTTCCTTGGTAAAGCCAAACTGGGTCAAGATGAAGGCAGGGGTCTTGTCCAGCAGCACTGCACGCTGCAAGGAATAGACGACGTCTTCGGCCGTCAGAGCATTGCCAGAGGCGAATTTCGCACCGGGGCGCAATTCGAACGAGTAGGTCTTGCCATCAGCCGAAACCGCCCATTTGGTGGCGACGTCAGCGACCAGTTTGGACGGATCGTTGACGTCATAACGAACCAGCCGGTCATACGAGTTACCCATGATCTCGCCTGCCGAGATCTCAAACGCCTCGCCCGGGTCCATGGTGATGATGTCGTCGATGGCCCAAGCCACCACCACGGTGTCTTTGGGGGTCGCGGCAAATGCGGGCGTGAGGCTGCTGCCAAACGCCAGAACACAGGCTGCGGCAACGCCGAGCATGCGCCGGTTCAGAACAGGGGTGGAATGTCGCATGGAGTGATCCTTAAATGTGTGAAACGAGCCGCAGCCGAAGACCGGCTCCGATGGCGGCTTCCAGTTTATACCTAACGCCCGGCTACCGGGAAAACCCTGTGCCGGGCATCAACCAGGCGTCAACTAGGCGCCATTGGGTTCAACGCGCCCAGCCCGGCACTGCTGAGCAGCGGGTACCGCGACGGCTCAGGCAAAGCGTAGTGCCACCACTCATGGGGAATATGTGCAAAGCCAGCCCCCTCCATGGTGCGCAACAACAACAGTCGATTGGCCTGCGCCTGGGCCGACACGGCCGGGTTGAAATGGTGCGACAGCTCGGTCATGTCGTCAAAACCGCTGCCCATATCAAGTTCAACACCCTGGCCATCGACCAGGGTCAAGTCCAGCGCGGTGCCACGGGTGTGGTTGGAGCCGATGGCCGGGTCGGCCACATAGGCGCGATCAGGGGCCGTGTCCCACAGCAGCACCTGGGCCTCGTGAGGGCGAAAGGCGTCAAAAACCTTCAGGCGGCAGCCGGCATCGGCCGCCAGGGCGACGGCCCGACGCAGGCAGACCTCAGCATCACAGTGCAACAGGCACAACGGCCGTGCATAAATCACTTGGCCTGCCACATTGTTGGGCGTGGCGTAAGCCAGGTCGATCACGACATGGTGCGTGGCGGGGGTGATTAGCACCAGGGGGTGGGGTGAAGCAGACATCGGACGGGGCCCTGGGCTGGGCCCGCTGGTATTGAAACCAGAATTTTACCGAATGTTTTTGGGCTCCAGCCCTTGTGCAGTGGCCATTTCCAGCTATGGAAATGATAGTAAATTGGCGTCGGTCGCATCACGTCATTGCACGCCCCACTGATGCCCTACTCGCCCGGGATGGTCGCCCGGGCACCGACAGGGTCAGTCTAAGCAAGAATCGTGACAGACTGACGACAGCATTGAGCTACCTTCGTTTCCAGCTGTAAGGACTTGGCAGTGTGACGGATTAGCCCTGTGGCGGGTTGGCTAACCGGTCAAGGCAATCGAGCAGCGGGAACCGGGGTTCAGGTATTTAGGCGATTCAGTGTTCAGTCTTGCCCAGCCAGGGAGGGGATGGCGTGCCTGGTGCAGCGAGGTCAAGGAGGAGGATGTAGCAGCCGCTCAGGCTGCTGTATCCGGGGGACACGAGCGGAATTAGGCACGCCATCCCCTCCCAACGCCAACGCCGGCATCAAAAACAAAGCCTCTCACCAAAGCGGCTGCAGTTGACCATCCTGCAGGCGCACTGCCCGCGAGGCCATGGCCCTTGCCTCTTGCTCATCGTGCGTCACCAGCAAAGTGGCCATACCGGCAGTCGCGATGTGCTGACGAAACTCGTCGCGCAGGCTCTGGCGCAGCTCGGCGTCCAGAGCTGAAAACGGCTCGTCGAGCAGCAGGGCGCGGGGTGCTGTGATCAGGGCTCGCGCCAGGGCCACCCGTTGCTGCTCGCCACCCGACAGGGTCCAGACCTGCTGCTGGGCTTGCGTCGCCAGGCCGAAGCGCGCCAGCATGGCGCTGGCCTGCTGCCGCGCCTTTGCGCGGGGCAGGCGCTGCTCCACCAGGCCAAAGGCCACGTTGTCGAGCACATTCAGATGAGGGAACAGCGCGAAGTCCTGGAACATCAGGGCAAAACCGCGACGCTCGGGCGGCTGCTGGGTAATGTCCTGGCCGTTGAACCAGACACTGCCCTGATCGGCTAGCTCCAGCCCCGCCACCATCTTGAGCAGGGTGCTCTTGCCACAACCCGACGGCCCGAGCAGGGCCACGATTT
>RFWA01000630.1 GCA_009922295.1 Betaproteobacteria bacterium | reverse complement strand
TCGTCCAGACCGAGTTGCTTGGCCAGCACCACCATCATGGCGCACACAGCCACCGAATGCAGATAGGTGTAGTCGTCCACCGTTTTCAGCCGAGCCAAACTAATCAGAGCGCTTGGGTTTCGCATCACCGAGTCAGAAATTTCCTCAACCAAATCTCTGGCACCGCCCACGTCGACGCTGTTGCCCATGCGGACCTCTTCAAACATGGACACCATGGCCTGCTTCGATTGACTGCAAATCAGCGCGGCACGCTCCACTTCGTGCTCAATGGACAAAGGAACCACGCGCCGGCCGCCTAACGCCACCTGCTCAAGCGCAGCATCGATTTCAATCTTGGCCTGCTTTTCAGACACGACGGCAACAGAGGCGGGGACATCCAGTCCCTTGCTGCTGTCTATCCAGACTTCTTTGATGCTGCTTGCAAGAATAACGTTCAGATCTTTGGCATTGGACAGAACAAAGGAAGCGCGTATGAAAGGATGCTCCATCCAAGAGCCACAGAACTCCTTGATATGCATTCCAACGGTCAACTGTCTGACGCTGATGCGTTTAAGCATGAAAAAACTAAATCCTGGTAAGCGAACGTCATTGAAACAGCACTCTGCGCGTCATGGTGCGCTGCTCTGAAAAGAGTATAGACCCCAACGCCAAACCGATTTTGGCTGCCGCCAGACCGACCTGTACACTCCCAACATGTCAAGCCTTTACCTGGATCACTTCGGTCTGAAAAGACCACCGTTTCAGATCACGCCCGACCCTGATTTCTTTTTCTCGGGGGGGCGTCGGGGAGATATCCTATCCGCACTGTTACATGTGGCCACGCACGACGAAGGCATCACCACCATGGTGGCCGAGGTGGGCAGCGGAAAGACATTACTCTCGCGCCTCATGATTGGCAATCTGCCAGCTGACGTGTGCGCGGTTTACTTGGCAAATCCGTTTTTCAGCCGTGACGAGATCATTGAGGCCATTTCACGCGACCTGGGGCTGACTGGCCTGGTGGCCTCCATGGAGGGCAAGCTCGCTGCTTTACAACACGAGTTGTTGCGCCGGCACGCCAGCGGTCAACGGGTGCTGCTGGTCATTGACGAGGCTCACACCATGCCCATCGAATCGCTCGAAGAAGTGCGCCTGCTGTCAAATATCGAAACCGGGCAACACAAGCTGGTCAATATCATGCTGTTTGGTCAGCCCGAACTCGACGACTTGCTCGCCGAACCCAAGCTGCGGCAGCTCAGAGACAGGGTGATCCACCGCTTTGATCTTGAGCGACTTCACGCTGATGAAATCGGCGCCTACATAGACCACCGCCTGCGTGCCGCAGGCTGGACCAGTGCGCGCCTGTTTTCGCCGCAGGCTCTGGCGCAACTTGTCAAGGTTTCAGATGGCCGGGCACGCCGCATCAACCTGCTGTGCGACAAGGCGCTGCTGGCGGCCTACGCGCAGGGCAAGGAAGCGGTCGATGAGCATCACGTCAGAAGCGCAGCCAGGGAGTTGCCAACCGTCCGCCCGGGTACTACCAGGAATTCGCAGCAACCCTGGGGCAATCCCGTCTGGCAAATAGTGGCGGCCAGCCTGGCCGCCGCGGGCCTGTCCGGATTATTGGTATGGGCCAGCCTCAAAATACCGGGGGCCGGCACTGCCGCATCAACGGCCGAAAAAATGCAACCCGCCAGCTC
>RFWA01000629.1 GCA_009922295.1 Betaproteobacteria bacterium | reverse complement strand
TCGGCACTGCCCAGCACGCCACCCAGCGCGCCTTTGTTGACGGCCTGGCTGATGCTTTTGCAAGAGCGGGCCACCACTTCGAGCAGCAGGCGCAGCTGGGACGGGATGAGCCCGCCCACGCGCTGCTGCTCCACCAGGTAGCGGGTGAGAGAAATTTTGGCTGCCATGTCAGTCCTCCAGGGCGCGGCTGACCACCTCGCGCACGTCGTTGCTCAGGTCGGTCTTGCCGGCCACGCGGGCAATGGCCTCGCGGGCGGCGCTCCGGTAGGGCTCGGCCAGCTTTTTCCAGCGGTCCATGGCTCTCGCCAGACGCGCCGCGACTTGCGGGTTGGTGCTGTCGAGCTCCAGCACGCGCTCGCTCCAGAACACGTAGCCGGCGGCATCCTGCCGGTGAAAGGCGCCCGGGTTGGCGCTGCAGTAGCTGAAGATCAGGCTGCGCGCCCGGTTGGGGTTGCGCAAGTTGAAGTCTGGGTGGTTCATAAGCTGGCGCACCGCCGGCAACACCTGGCCGCCACGGTCGCAAGTGCCTCCCTGCAGCGCAAACCATTTGTCAAGCACCAAGTCTTCGCCCTTGAACAGGGCATGAAAGCGCGCCAGCGAAGCGGCGGCCAGCTCGTGCCCGCTGTTCACCAGAGCCGACAGTGCATTGAAACGGTCAGTCATATTGTCAGCGTCTTTGAAGCGCTGATAAGCCCTGCCAGGCCAGACGCCGTCGCCGCTTTCACGGGCGACCAGGCAGAGCTGGGCCAGTGCCATGCCGGCCAAGGCGCGCCGACCGGCCGAGACGGGCTCGGGCCGGTAGCCGCCGTTGTCCTTGTGAGCCTCAAAAGCCCAGGCCCAGTCAGCTTGCAGGGCGATTGCCATTTGCAGGCGAATGGCTTCGCGCACGGCATGAATGCGCTGCGGGTCCACCACCTGCAGTTGCTCGGCGATATAGGTTTCAGAGGGCAGGGTCAGGGCCAACTCTTTGAAAGCAGCGTCCAATTGGTCTGATCGCAGCAGCTGTCGCAGGGCGGCGATATAAGCATCAGAAAGCACGCCAGCCCTAGTGGCGCCTGGTTCTTCTGCTATTGATTGAATAGCGCTACGCAACGCCAGCCGCTGGCCTGCTTCCCAGCGGTTGAAAGGGTCAGGGTCTGAGGCCAGCAGCGTCAGCAGCTGGGCGTCGCTGTAGTCGATGTCCAGCACCACAGGCGCGCTGAAGCCGCGCAAGATAGAGGGCACGGGCTCTTCGGTCACTTCAACAAAAGTGATGGACTGGGCGGCTTCCGTCAGCACCAGCAGGTGGCTGTCGGTGGCAGCGGTACCCGGCGCGGTGCGCAAGGGCAGGGCGCTGCCACTGTGGCCGACCAGACCCAGGCTGACGGGGATCACGAAGGGGGCCTTGTCGGCCTGCCCTGGCGTGGCCGGGCAGCTTTGGCTTAGGCTCAAGGTGTAGCTTTGGGCCTGGGCGTCGTACTGGCCGCTGACCTGCACCCTTGGCGTGCCGGCCTGGCTGTACCAGCGCTTGAACTGCGGCAGCAGTCGGGCCAGTTCAGAGTCGGGGTTAGCGTCGGCTACTGCCTGGGCAAAGTCGTCGCAGGTCACGGCCTGGCCGTCGTGGCGGGCAAAGTACAGCGTCATGCCCCGGGCAAAGCCGGCGCGGCCCACCAGGGTTTGCATCATGCGCACCACCTCGGC
>RFWA01000628.1 GCA_009922295.1 Betaproteobacteria bacterium | reverse complement strand
CCAGCCTACCCGTTCCCAGACGCGCATGCCCATGGTGTGGCGGCATCTGATGAGCCAACCTACGATGTGCGTTTTGACGCCATGGACCTGTGGCCCGACTCAGCCGACCCGGCATTCGTGAATGTTGGGGTGTTCCAGAGCTATCTGGAGCGGCCCTGATAAGCCTCCTCCGCTGAATCCCTTGCAGCAGGGCTGGACGCTTTAGGCTAGGTACTTGGCGAACTGGGCAATGTCGATGTTGCCGCCTGAAATGAGCACGCCCACGCGTTTGCCGCGAACGTCCACCACACCTTGCATGGCTGCCGCCATGGCCAGCGCACCGGTGGGCTCAACCACCATCTTCATGCGCGCTGCTGCAAAGCGCATAGCTTCAACCAGTTGGGTATCGCTCACTGTCACGATGTCATCCACCAGGGTTTGAATTACCGGGAAGGTGAGCTGCCCAACCTGCTGGGTCTGGGCCCCGTCGGCAATCGTTCGGGGCGTGTCGATTTTCACGATGTGCCCCAGCTGTTTGCTTTGCTGCACATCGTTGCCGGCTTCTGGTTCGACCCCGATCACCCGGCAATCCGGGCTCAGCTGCTGCGCCACCACGGCGCAGCCAGAGAGCAGCCCGCCGCCGCCCAGGCAGACCAGCAACAGGTCCAGCGGCCCTGTGTCTTCAAACAATTCGATGGCGGCCGTCCCCTGACCGGCCATCACGTGGGCATGGTCATAGGGTGGTATGAGCGTCATGCCACGCTCCTGTGCCAGTTGCCGCCCGATGGCTTCGCGGTCTTGTGTGTAGCGGTCATAGGTGATCACTTCGGCACCATAGCCGCGTGTGGCTGTCATCTTGACGGCGGGCGAGTCCAGCGGCATCACGATCGCAGCCGGAATGCCCAGCAACTGCGCAGACAGCGCTACGCCCTGCGCGTGATTGCCTGAACTGAAAGCGCAAACGCCGCTTTTCCGCTGTTCTGGGGTGAATTGCGCCAGCGCGTTGTAGGCGCCGCGAAACTTGAAGGCGCCCATGCGCTGGAAGTTCTCGCATTTAAAAAACAGCTGCGCCCCGGTGAGCGCATTGGCGGTTTGGGACGTATGTACCGGGGTGCGGTGCGCCACACCTTGCAATCGGGCGTGAGCAGCGGCCACATCGGCGTAGTTGATGGCCAGTTGTGTGGTGGGCGACCTCATTTGGCAAACAGGGATTGTGGGTTTTGAAACGCCTTGAACTCGATCGCATTACCGAACGGATCAAGAAAAAACAGTGTCGCCTGCTCGCCGGGTTCTCCCTTGAAGCGGATGTACGGTTCGATGATGAACTTGGTACCCAACGCCTTGAGCTTACTAGCCAGCGCTTCCCAGTCTGGCATGGTCAAGATTAAGCCAAAGTGACGGGCCGGGACGCCGTGCCCGTCGACCTCGTTGAGTGCCAAACGGGCGTCCATCGACACGCACAGATGGGCCACGATTTGGTGGCCGTAAAAATTAAAATCCACCCAATCGGCACTGCTGCGCCCTTCCGGGCAGCCCAGCACACCGCCGTAAAAGGTTCGAGCGACTTCAAGGTTGGTGACGGGGAAGGCGAGGTGAAAGGGCTGCATAGTGGATCTCCAAACTTGACAGGATGCTAACAAACCACGATGTTGGCTACCGCCGGCGCAGACCGAGGACCATGACGGTGCCCACGACCAGTAG
>RFWA01000627.1 GCA_009922295.1 Betaproteobacteria bacterium | reverse complement strand
TTGGAAAAGGCGACGCCCGAGCTTGCGGCACGTTTAGCCGGGAGCTGGAAGGCCATTTTAGGAACTCGTCCCGTGGTTACCAGTGGGTTACCGAGAAATGTTATGCAAAACTTGCATGTAAATATGCGATACCTTACAAGGGGCCGTGCTTGCCTGATGGGCTCGGTAAAGAGAACGCGCAGGACCGGATCGCTGCGCAAAGCCCTTGCGCGACAAGGCTGGTCCGGTGGGGAGTGGTACCCGACTGCTGCCGGGCTGCCCGAGGGCTGCTGAAGCGTGTTTAGCTATTAAATATATAGCTATACAGTGAAGCGGGACGTGGCTTGGCGGCCGATTAGGCCATAGATACTGCGATGAAGGCGAGCAAGAATATCAACACTCCGCCGACCAGGGGCAACACAAACGGGATGGCTGAAACGATCTCTTCCACCGGGTCGTGGGGGTGGTCGTCGTGTTGCGGTGCGGGCTTGGACATGGCAGTTCCTTAAAGGGATCGGTTTCGCGATGCCAGAGATTTTACCTGTGCCCGTGGGGTGAACTTGGCTTCAGGCCTAGGCGAGGGCTCAACGCAGTCGTGCGGACAACTCGTCCACCTTGACCGACAGCGCGTGCACGGCCTCATTCAGGGCTGACAACTCCTGCGCCTTCAGCAGGTCAAACTTGTCGTGTAGCAGCTCGATTTCCAGTTCGGCCTTGATGTTGATTTCAAAGTCACTCTCGGCGTGGCGCCGGTCCAGTTCGGACTGCCGATTCTGGCTCATCATGATGGCGGGCGCCGTGTACGCGGCCTGAAAAGACAGCAGCAGGTTCAGCAGGATAAACGGGTAAGGGTCCCAGGCGCCTCGGCCGGCCAGCACGTTACCTGTGATCCAGATCGCAATGGCGGTGCTCTGGAACAGGATAAATCGCCATGAGCCGATGGTGGATGCCACCTTGTCGGCGAATCGCTGCCCACGGGTCAGCCCGACAGGCAGAACGTGCAAGGGAGCAGCAGGGTGTACCAAGCAACTCAGCGGGGGCCGCCGTCTGCTTGTGATCGGGCTGGATGGAATGTGTCATGGGCTTGATGCAGGTTGACCTGCCAGGTCACCGAGTGTTGATCGCCATCATAGATCGCCTTCGCTATTGGCGGACTTCAACTTGGCCCAAGCCAAATACATCAAGGCCGATCATGCTCCGCACACCATCAATCTTGAATCCCTGCTGAAACTGAAGTGTTGTCTCAGGACCTTGGCTCGGCGCGCGTGCCCAACAGCGCGGCGCCGACAATCATCAAGGCGGCCAGCGCGATGTTCCAGGTGAAGGCGCGGTCGCCGACCAGCACCAGCATGCCGGTGGAGGCCAGTGGTGTCAGGTAACTCAGGATGCCGATTTGGCGGGTGTCGCCGCGCTTGAGCGCCATGTCCCAGAGAAAGAAGGCGGCGCCCATGGGCCCCATCCCCAGCGCACCGATAAGCAGCATGTCGCGCCCGTTCAAGGCCACAGCGGGCTCCAGCAGGGTGTGGCACAGCAGCGACAGCAGGCCCGAGAGCAGGGCAAAGCCGCCAATGGCTGCGGTCGGGAAGTGCGGCACGCGCCGGGTCAGAAGCGAGTAACTGGCCCAGACCAATGCCGACATCAGTGCCAGCAAGTAACCCCATGACCAGCCGCCAGTCTGCTGCCCGGCGCCTGCCGTATCGCC
>RFWA01000626.1 GCA_009922295.1 Betaproteobacteria bacterium | reverse complement strand
TGCCCGGCGTCAACTATCTTGAGCCGTCGATTCTGGCGCAGCAATCCTGATTTCGGGCGACCCGGATTTAAAGGAAGTCAAGTCCTACAAGGGGGTAGAAATACTCTCACCTGCACAATTTTTCGAGCGCTTCAAGACCTGATCCCGCAACCAGTGGCAAAGGCTACAAAATTTATAGCTATAAGCCCAATGAATACGCGGCCTAGAGCCCGATTTGACACAAAACATCAGAAAGCGCCGCTGGGCGAGCTTTAGCGTCTGTGCCCGGAGAAATCAAAACGTTCTGGCAGCTCACGCCCGTCAGGCCACACGAGACCAGCAAGCTCTATGGCCTACAGCGCCTAACTCAATGTCAGCGCAGTCTTGTCAGACCTTGCATCAGTGTTGCTAAGCCAATGGCTTCGACCGTTTGGCTGATCGGATAGCTGTCCGCCCCGCCATGCACAACGAGGCGTCTGACCGGTTTCAGGTCTTCGCACGCTTCATGAAACCCCCGCGCCGGCCTGGCCGCGTGGCTGCGTTTGACCTCGATCGCCCAGCGTTCGCCCCCGGGCAGTTCCAGCACCAGATCGATTTCAGCGCCGCCAGCCGTGCGGTAGAAACCGGGCACGGTGAGCGGGGGAGCCGCGCCAATCAGGTTCTCGATCACAAACCCTTCCCAACTGGCGCCCACGACGGGGTGACCGAGCAGCGTGGGGTGGTCGCCAATATTGAGCAGTGCGTGGAGCAGGCCCGTGTCGCGTATGTAGACCTTGGGTGATTTGACCAGCCGCTTGCCGACGTTGGACTGGTAAGGCTGCAAGCGACGGACCAACAGCAGGTCGACCAGCAGGTCGACGTAGCGGCTCACCGTCTGGCTTTTCACTTCCAGTCCTTGCGCTAGCCGTGAAGCGTTCAGCAACGCGCCCTGGTTGTGGGCGAGCATGGTCCAGAATCGACGCAGTGTTTCGGCGGGCACACGCGAACCGAACATCGGCACGTCCCGCTCTAGATAGGTCCGCACCAGATCCCGACGCCACGCCATGCTGGTGGTGTCGTCCTGTGCCAGGAAGCTGTCTGGGAATCCGCCGCGCAGCCACAAAGTGTCCTGCGCGTGGGCTGGCAGTTCATCAACGGCCAAGGGTGTCATGTCGATGTAGCTGATGCGCCCGGCCAGGCTCTCGCCACTTTGCTGCATCAGGTCGATGGAGGCTGAACCCAGCAACAGAAAACGTCCAGTTCGGTGGCCCTTGCGCCGTCCGCGATCGATTTCGCCACGCAATGTCTGGAACAGATCGGGCGCTCGGTGGATCTCGTCGAGGATCACCAGCCGGTCTTCATATGCGCCAAGGAAGCTGGCAGGCTCGCTGAGCTTGGCCCTGTCCTGTGGGTCTTCCAGGTCGAGGTACAAGGCATTCAGCTGGGCGGCTATCGTTTGTGCAAGCGTTGTCTTGCCAACCTGCCGCGGCCCAAGCAGGGCAACGGCCGCTTGTCGCGACAGTGCTTGCTTGATGGATTCTTCAACTTTTCTATCAAACATCCGCGCAAATTTACCATCTAATAGTCAATTTGCATAGTTAATTCTTGCATATTGCCCGGCGTCAACTATCTTGAGCCGTCGATTCTGGCGCAGCAATCCTGATTTCGGGCGACCCGGATTTAAAGGACGTGAAGTCCTACAAGGGGGTAGAAATACTCTCACCTGCACAATTTTTCG
>RFWA01000625.1 GCA_009922295.1 Betaproteobacteria bacterium | reverse complement strand
CGCCGGGATCGAGGCCCTGGTCGTTATTCACCAAGGCGCCGAGCTGCGGTGCACGGCCTCGTTTGGCTTGACCGAAATGCTGCCAGCCGACACGCTGGATCAAATGATCACGCGGGCCGACCGGGCGCTCTACGCCAGCAAGATGGCGGGGCGTAATTGCGTTCATTCGGTTTAAGGTGCACGCCAAGGGGTAAGGCAAGCTGGTATTGCCCCTAAAATGCACCGGGCGCCCCTGAAGAGAGGCGATTCATTTTGACGTAACCCGAGACAACTCAGCCTATGCTGTTACCTGACTGGACAGTACTCAACGCCATATTAGATTGGCTGGCCCATGGCCTCTGGCGGCTGAATTGGTGGCAATTGGTGCTGTTCACCCTGGCCATGACCCACGTCACCATGGTCAGTGTTACCGTGTTTTTGCATCGCCATCAAGCGCACCGCGCGCTTGATCTCCACCCTTTGCCGGCGCATTTTTTCCGCCTTTGGCTGTGGTTGACCACCGGCCAAGTCACCAAGGAGTGGGCCGCCGTTCACCGCAAACACCATGCCAAGTGCGAGCAGGCCGAAGACCCGCACAGCCCTCACGTGCATGGCATCAAAACGGTCCTGTTGCAGGGCGCTGAGTTGTACCGAGCCGAGTCCAAGAACAAAGAGACGCTGACGCGCTTTGGGCATGGCACGCCTAACGACTGGCTGGAGCGCAATCTCTACACCCGTTTCTCCTGGGAGGGGGTAGGGGTGATGATGGTGATTGATCTGGCCCTGTTTGGCGCCGCCGGCTTGACGGTGTGGGCGGTTCAAATGGCCTGGACACCGATCATGGCCGCCGGGATCATCAACGGTGCCGCTCATTTCTGGGGCTATCGCAATTTTGAAGCGCCTGACGCCAGCACCAACATCTCGCCCTGGGGCATCCTGATCGCCGGGGAAGAGTTGCACAACAACCACCACACTTACCCCACGTCCGCCAAGCTGTCTGTCAAGCCCTATGAGTTTGATATTGGCTGGATGTACATCCGCTTGCTGCAAATGGCAGGCTTGGCCACACCCAAGAAGACACCACCGAAACTGGCGTTGGGTGATGTCCGGCCGGTGGCCGATGAAAACGCGCTGGAGGCGCTCATTTCCAACCGCTATGAAATCATGGCCGGCTATGCCAAGGAAATGCGGCGAGCCTTCAATGATGAACTCAAAGCCATGAAGCTGCGCAGCGCCGATGCCGCAGTGATTCAAGCTGCGCGCCGCTGGCTCCACCGTGACGCCGACAAAGTGCCGGCATCGGCTGTGGCCCAGCTCGCCTTGGCACGCTCGGTCTCGCCGGTGCTCGACAAAATGGTGGTGATGCGCGAAGAGTTGCGCCAGCTTTGGCTGAGTCGCTCCCACACCCGTGAGCAACTCGCCGCCGACCTGCAGGCCTGGTGCCACCGCGCAGAGGTCAGCGGCATCGCCGTGCTGCAAGAGTTCTCGATCAAACTGAGGGCTGCCCGGCCTTGAACCCAAGCCCACACCTTTCACCCGTCCTATCAAAATAAAAACTGTCATGTTCCCTATTCGTAAAACAATCTTTGCAGGCACTGTTGGCCTGTTCATCGCCGTGTCGACCGGCTCAGTGCTGGCCTCAAAAGACCGTTTTGTCGTTGATCTGGTGAATGAGCCCTCGTCGCTCGACCCGCACGTGCAGTGGAATCCGGACAGTTA
>RFWA01000624.1 GCA_009922295.1 Betaproteobacteria bacterium | reverse complement strand
GCATGCTGCTGGTGGCCCTGGCGTCGATTGGCTTGACGCTTTGGGTGACATGGCAGTTGGAGGGTGGCGCCGGCGCTGTCAATGAGGCTGGGCGTATGCGCATGCAAGCCTGGCGGCTGGTGAGCGCAGCGCAATCGGGCGTGGCCCAGCCCGAGATCAGTACATTGGTCGCGCAGTTTGACCAGAGCCTGGCGCTGCTGCGCCAGGGCGATCGGGCCCGGCCCCTGTTTGTGCCCTGGAGCGACGAGGTGACCCCCCAGTTTGAGTCTGTTCAACGGATCTGGACGCAGCAGCGAGACCATTGGCTGGTGGCGCCGCTCCCTGCTTCAACAGACGCCTGGCGTGAAGCCGAGGCCTTTGTCACGGCGATCGACGTGTTGGTGTCGTCGATGGAGCATCAGCTGTCGCGCCTGACCGCCATCTTGAACCTGTTTCAATTTGGGATGATGGCACTGGCCATAGGCGGTTCGGTGGTCCTGCTCTACACCGGTTACTTGTACGTCATCAACCCGCTCGGTCAATTGCAGCAGGGTCTGGGCCATATTGAGGCCGGCGACTTTGCCACCCGCATTGAGGTTGACACCCAGGATGAATTTGGGCGGGTGGCTGCGGGTTTTAATGGCATGGCCGGCAAATTACAAACCTTGTATGAAGGCTTGGAAGCACAGGTGGAAGCCAAGACCCGGCGGATCGAAGCCCAACGCGCCCGCATTGAGGCCTTGTACGAGGTGAGCGCCTTTCTGGCCAGTGCCAATACCATCGAGGAACTGTCGCGTGGCTTCGCTCAGCGCGTACGGGCGGTCATGAAGGCCGATGCCGTGGCCGTGCGTTGGTCGGATGAGGCCAATCAGCGCTACCTGATGCTGGCCTCTGACTGCTTTCCGCAGGAGATGGTGGACGAAGAGCGCAGCCTGATTGTGGGCGCCTGTGCCTGCGGGAATTTAAAACCCGATGCCCGAACCCGGGTTATCCCCATCCTCAGCCATGAGGCTGCGCCGATGCGGGAGTGCATCCGTGCCGGCTATCTGAGCTTGGTGAGTGTGCCGGTCCGCCTGCAGCAGCGCCTGATTGGCGAAATTGATCTTTTCTTCCGCAGTGAGGTGCAGCTGTCATCTGAAGAGGTGGAGCTGCTCGACGCACTGGCTAGCCATTTGGCCAGCGCCCTGGAGGGCTTGCGTGCCGCGGCGCTGGAGCGTGAGGCCGCTGCGGCCGAGGAGCGCGCATTGCTGGCCCGCGAACTGCATGACTCCATTGCCCAGTCACTGGCATTTTTGAAAATCCAGGTGCAACTGATGCGCAGCGCATCGGACAAGGCGCAGGCCAGCCAAGTCCAGGTGGCACTGAATGAACTCGACGCCGGTTTGCGCGAAAGCATCAATGACGTGCGCGAGTTGCTGGTGCATTTTCGAACCCGGACCAACACCGATGACATTGAGGCCGCGCTGCAGGAAACGCTGCAAAAATTCAAGCACCAGACAGGCTTGCCCACCGTGCTCGAAGTAAAGGGCCATGGCCTGCCGCTCCCACCCGATGTGCAAGTTCAGGTCCTGCATGTGGTGCAAGAAGCCTTGTCGAACGTGCGCAAACATGCGCAGGCCAGCCATGTGAATCTGGAGGTTTTGAAAGGTTTGCAGTGGCGCTTTGTTGTGCGGGACGACGGCCAAGGCTTTGACACGCAGGGCTTGCACGGGGAGTCGCATGTCGGCA
>RFWA01000623.1 GCA_009922295.1 Betaproteobacteria bacterium | reverse complement strand
CCTGGCGCACCCAGCCCGGCGGCGGGCCGCTGCTGATCAACGCCATTCACGAGATCGACATGCTGCGCCACCTGTGCGGCGACATCCATGCGGTGAGTGGTGTCAAGAGCCATGCCAACCGTGGCTTTGCGGTGGAAGACACGGCGGCCGCGGTGTTTGAGTTTGACAACGGCTGCCTGGGCACCCTGGCCTGCACCGACGCCGGCCTGTCGCCCTGGACCATAGAGCAGGGCAGTGGCGAGAACCCGGCCTTTGGCTACACCGGGCAAAGTGCCTACCGCCTGATCGGCACTGAGGGCAGCCTGGAGCTGCCAGTGTTGCGCGCCTGGAGCCCCCGCGTGGCCGGCGAAGCGGCATGGGACAAACCGATTGTGGGCGACCCGCTGCTGCCCAAGGTGCAAGACCCCTACCAGGTGCAGCTCAGCCACTTCCAGCGACTGGTGCGGCTGGACGAGCCCCCGGTGGTCTCGGTGCTGGACGGCGCTCGCACCCTGGCCGCTACCCTGGCGGTGGCCGAATCCAGCCAGACGCAGGCGCGTTGCGTGCCCCGGGCGTTTTAGGCCGCGGTGGCGCGGCGCGGCAACTGGGCCACAGCGCCATCATGCAACCCGCCATAATTGACCGGGCCAACTGGGTGCTCCACCACAGGCTGGCAATTGTCATGGGAGACACTGACCGATGGTCATCACAACATTCCGCGCCAAGCAGGCGCTTCGGCACTGCCGCTGCCATGGCCTCGGCCAGCTGAGGTAGACCACCATGCAATGGATCGCCCCTTCCGAAAAAGACAGCGCCACCACCACGCTCGAGGCGCGCCTGTGGGATGCTGCCGACCAGCTCCGCGCCAATTCAGACCTCAAAGCCCAGCAATACTCCGGCCCCATCCTGGGCCTGATCTTTCTGCGCTTTGCCGAAGTACGGTTTGCTGCGCTGCGCGCCCGGCTCGTAGCCGCTGGCAGCACCAATCGCCGAGGCAGCCGCGTGGATGACCCCACCGCCTACCAAGCGATGAGCGTGCTCTACCTCAGCCCCGAGGCACGCTTTGACTACCTGCTGACACTGCCCGAGTCAGCGGACATTGGCGCCAAGGTGAATGCCGCCATGCGCGACATTGAGCAGCACAACCCCACTTTGGCCGGTGTGTTGCCCAAGACCTTCAACCTGTTCACCAGCACCCTGCTCAAAGAGCTGCTGAAAAAAGTGTCCGAGATACCCGCCACCTTGGATTTTGATGCTTTCGGGCGCATTTACGAATACTTTCTGGGCGAATTTGCCATGACCGAGGGCCAGGGCGGCGGCGAGTTTTACACGCCGTCCAGCATCGTGCGCCTGCTGACTGAAATCATCGAGCCCTACCATGGCCGCATTTTGGACCCGGCCTGTGGGTCGGGCGGCATGTTTGTGCAGTCTGAAAAATTTGTCGAAAGCCACGGCGGCAAAGTGGGCGACATCAGTATTTACGGCCAAGAAAGCAACGCCACCACGCGCCGCCTTGCCATCATGAACCTGGCCATTCGCGGCATCGAAGCCGACTTTGGCGAAGCGCAAGAAGACAGCTTTAAGCGAGATCTGCACCCGGACTTGCGCGCCGACTACGTGCTGGCCAACCCGCCGTTCAACGACAGTGACTGGCACCGTCGCGACGACGACGTGCGCTGGCAATACGGCGTACCGCCCAAAGGCAATGCCAACTTTGCGTGGGTACAGCA
>RFWA01000622.1 GCA_009922295.1 Betaproteobacteria bacterium | reverse complement strand
CCCATTGCCGGTGCCTTGACCCTATAGCGTGTCGGTCCCTGATTGCGCTTTCAGGGCTTGGCGCTTGTAACAGCTTGCCATTTCTGCAAGGGGTTGAAGCCGGTGACCAGCGCACTGGCGAGTAGCACCAGTGCGCCGCCACTGTAGATGCCGGCCCCGAGCGGTTCGCCCAAAAACAGATGCCCCCAGGTGACACCAAACACCGGGATCAAGAACAAGGGGCTGGTGGCAGCGGCTGTCGACACGTGCACCATGATGCGAAGATGTAGCCAATAGGCCAGGCCCGAGGTTGCAACGCCCATGACCGCCACCGCAGCCAGCGCAGCAGGCGTGAATTGCGCTTGCGGCCAACTCCAGGCGGCGATCGGCATCATCATGGTCAATGCCAGCAAGTGAATGCCAGCGGCCATTTGCAGAGGCTGCATGCGCGTCAAGGCCCGCTTCATCAGCGGTGTCGAGCAACCATAGCTGGCGGATGCCGCGATGCAGGCCAAGGCCGCCAGGATCACGGTGGCAGTGGGCTGGATAGGCCCTAGTCCCACGATCAGTGAGACGCCCACAAACCCGCAGGCACAGCCGGTCAACTTGCGCAGTGTCAAACGCTCTTCCTTAAACACCGCAGACGACAGAATGCCAAACATCACGGCCGTTGAATTAAGCAGTGCGCTGTAACCCGCCGGCAAGTGCAGCGCGGCCCACGCAAAGAGCATAAATGGAGCCGCCACCGACAAAAACCCCAACAGAGCCAATTCGCGCCAATGTTGGCGTGGCCAACTGTGCTGCATGAGGCGCATGAGAAAGGTTAAGGTGACGCTGGCCGTAGCGATACGCAGTGCAGCCAGGACATTGGGGCCGAGCAAGGGACTGGCGATGCGGATCAGCAGAAAGGAGGCGCCCCATAGACCCGACAGGGCCACCAGCTGGAGGTAATATTTTGTTTTCAATCAGGGTGCAAGGTGGGCAGCGGGCCTCCAGCGCCTCTATTTTACGCGCACACGTCAGCGCTCCTGAGGGTGCCATAGCGCTGGCTATGACCCTGTTACTCACGACCGTTGATAATCCTCACCATGATGTCAGAGACACCTCATGGCTAGGGACGCAGAGCCACCCGCATTGGAGATTCTGGAGGCCGAAGTCGAGGTCACGGCCATCCGCGCCCAGGGTGCGGGCGGGCAAAACGTCAACAAGGTGTCGAGCGCCATCCATTTGCGTTTTGACATTGCCGCCTCGTCCCTGCCCGACGACGTGAAAGATCGCTTGTTAGCGCTGCAGGACAGCCGCGTCAGCAAGGCGGGGGTGCTGGTGATCAAGGCCCAACAGCACCGCACCCAAGAGATGAACCGGCTGGACGCCTTTGTGCGCTTGCACGATGTGGTCAACAGCGTGGCACAGGCGCCCAAGCAGCGGCGGGCCACCCGGCCCAGCTACGGTGCTCGCCAGCGGCGCCTTGAGGCCAAAAGCCAGCGCTCCCAGACCAAGGCCCTGCGTGGGTCGGTGAACGACTGAGTCTGAACGACACCCTGATCAAGGGACAATCGGCACGTCGGACCTTGTCCGTAACAGGAGAAAAATTTGGCTATTCAGTGGTTTCCCGGTCATATGTATTTGACCAAAAAAGCCATCGAGGAGCGTGTGAAAGCGATCGACGTGGTGATCGAGCTGCTCGATGCTCGCCTGCCTGGCTCCAGCGCCAACCCGATGCTGGCCGAGC
>RFWA01000621.1 GCA_009922295.1 Betaproteobacteria bacterium | reverse complement strand
CGGGCCAGACCACTCTTTAAGACTCAGACCTCAGGTAAAAATCCATCTCGCTCAAGCGATTTGAAGAACTCCTCTCGCTCTTTTGGCGTCATTTTTTCGAGGCCCTGGCGGATCACAAAAGTGCCGCACTGCCGCTGCTTTGTGGCCTGACTCACAGCAATTTGATCCTTTTTAATGCCCCGTATCGGTTGAATTTGTGCATCGGCGGCCGTTTTAAGCACTGGCGGGCTCACGGCGAGAGCTTGTGACATCTTCAGGAACCGGTCTATGGCGCTTTTCATCCCAACAAGCTCCGCCAGATGTATGAATGTCTTGGACTTCACCCGCTTTTCCGCCGGGTTTTTGGCGCTCAACAACTGGGTCTTGATCACCAACTCCAACAGCCCAGGCTGAGCGTCGATGGTTTGGATGCTCAATGTCTCAATATAACAATCGGATGCCGACAAAACGCACTCAATGGAGTTACCCCTTGTGCTCATCGACGCAATCACCTCTGACATTTCTAACTCCTGTTTAGCTGGGTTCGACGAACTGTCGGGGTCAGCAATCTGGATCAAATCCCCCCAGCCATTCAGGTCGGCCAGACCAAAAAACCGTTAACGCAGCAAGATCAGTTGTGGCACAGCGTCTGCCCCGGCCCACACGATGGCATCCTGGTCAAAGTGGGTGCCCATGGCTTTGGCGTCCTCCAAGGCCAGGCCCAAAGCGAAGTAGCTCTGTTCAGCTGCCCAGTCGCTGCCTGTTTCGCTGCCTGAGCCCGCAATGACATCGTGCCCCAGTTGCGCAAGCTGCGTGGCCAGTTGGGCGTGTGCCAGGTGGTTGGCTGCGTCGGGCTGCAGGGCTCCGCGTGGGTTGTAGGCGGTAATGAATGCGCCGCAGTTGACGCCTTTGTCCGCAAACAAGGCCGCCAGGCGCTCTGAGCGCTGGCCGATGGTCAGCACAATGTCTTGCGCCGCGTGGCCCAGGCGGTAGTCCGTAGCCAGGTAGGCCCGCACCTTGTCGGGTTGGATCTGCGTCGTTTCAGCCATAAAAAAAGCCCTCCAGAGAAGCTATGGAGGGCCGACGCGTCTCCCGGTTGGTTGCCTCTGCTGTGAGGCCGCATCCGGCCGCCAAGATGGCGTAAAAGAAACTTCTTCAGACCCCTTCAAAGCTCACCCCATGAGCCTTTGAATCACTAGTCTGCAACCTGCTTCTTTACCCCTGCCCGCCACTGCTACGCCCCCAAAGCCACTGGAGCCCCTGTCATGACCGATACCACGCCCGACCTGGAAATTGACCTACTCATCTGGTCCATCGTGCGCACCAGCAGCAACCCGCATGACTACCTGAACTTTGTGCGCCATGCCCGGGGCCGCAAGGCGGGGCATGCCGAGGCCTTGATGGCAGCCACTGCCAATTGGGGTAACAAAGATGCCCCTGCGCTCTTCCCCCAGACCCTGGCTGCGCTGGAGGTGTTGGCCGAAGAAGGCAACAGCCAGGCCATGTTCCACCTGGGCCGGGCCCACCGGCTGGGCTTTGGCGTGCCACCTAGCCTAGTGACTGGCACCGAGTGGTACCGCCGCGGTGCAGCACTTGGCAACACCCACTGCATCATCAACCTAGGCCGCCACACCGCCTTGCAAGACCCAGCGGCAGGCTTTGCCCTCTTTGAGCAGGCTGCTGCCCTGGGCAATCCGGCGGGTCACTGCCACTGGGCCCACTTGGACAAGCC
>RFWA01000063.1 GCA_009922295.1 Betaproteobacteria bacterium | reverse complement strand
CAGGCAACTGATCACGGTGCCGGTGAGGGTGGCCGAGGGTCATGCTGAGCGTCTGCTGCACATTGCGCCGGGCCTGCGCTGCCTGGACAGCGCTGGGGAGTTTGACGTGATGCGTGGCGAAGAGACCCAGATCTGGGGTGCCGACCTGCCAGCCAACAGCTGCTGCGTGCTGCCGGGCACCCACAGCAAGTGGGCCTGGCTGGGCGAGGGCGGCGCAATTCGCCACTTCAAGACCTTCATGACCGGCGAGCTGTATGGCGTGCTGACGCAGCACAGCATCCTGGGTCGGCTGATGGTGTTTGGTGCCGAGCCGAGCGCATCGCAGCACGAAGCCTTTGCCGCCGGGGTTCGGTTGGGCCTGCTTGGCCACGCCGAGCTGCCGCACACCCTGTTTGCGGCCCGGACGGCCGGCCTGATGGGCCGGGTGCCTCCCGAGGCCCTGCCGGACTTTTTATCGGGCATCCTGCTCGGGGCTGAAGTCGGTGGCGCCACCGCCGCCATCGAGCCATTGCAGCACGTCACCTTGATTGGCGACGAAGCCTTGTGCCAGCGTTACGCCCTGGCGCTGGAGATCAAGGGCCTGGCGGTGAGTCGCGCCAATGACGGCGTTACCACCCGGGGCCAGTGGCTGCTGGCTGGTGCTGCCGGACTACTCGGGGCAGGCACATGAACGCGCCCTTGACGCAATTACTGGCTCACCCGGTGGTGGCGATCCTGCGTGGCGTCACACCCGACACTGTGCTTGGCGTGGCCCAGGTGCTGCTGGAGGCTGGTTTTCGGGTGATCGAGGTGCCGCTGAACTCCCCCGCGCCGTTGGCCAGCATCGAAGCATTAGCGCGTGCATTTGGTAAGGACGTCCTGGTGGGCGCCGGCACCGTGCTCAGCCCGACCCAGGTGGATGATGTGGTGGCTGCCGGCGCCGGGTTGGTGCTCTCGCCCAACTGCCACCTGCCGGTGATCGCCCAAACCCTGCAACACGGCGTGCTGTCGATGCCGGGCGTGGCCACGCCCTCCGAGGCGTTTGCTGCATTGGCGGCCGGCGCGCAGACCCTCAAGCTGTTTCCGGCTGATGTGCTGGGGCCAGCCAGCTTCAAGGGCTGGCGTGCGGTCTTGCCCACGGGCACGCCGATGTTTGGTGTTGGCGGTATTGGCGTTGACAACCTCGCCAGCTTTCGCCGGGCCAGTGCCAGCGGCGTCGGTCTGGGCTCATCGCTGTATGTGCCGGGCATCAGCTTGCAGGAGTTGGCGCAGCGGGCGCGGCAACTGCTGGCGGCCTGGCAGGCCGCGGCTTGAGGTGGCAGTGCTTAAGGTGAGCGGGCCTGGCGGGCGATGAATGTGGTCATGGCCTGGAAAAACTGCGCACGGGCCTCCGGCGTGGCGCCCAGTGACGCCCCCAGAGTCTGACCACTGCCCCAGGTGGCCCGTTGTTGAATCAAGCGGCCAAAGTAGGCGTTATGCGCCATGTTCTCAAAATAGGCGATCTCGATCGGCGCACTGCGGGCTTTGATGCTGTCTACCCAGGCCAGCGGGTTGGGCGTCATTTCAGCCGGGCCACTGGTGTTGTTGCAGCGTTCTGCTGTGCCGGGGGGCGCGAGTTCAAAACGGATATTGAATCGGCAGGTGTCGCTGAGCAGCCAGCGCATCATCTTGGGGTCGGCCGCACCAAAGTCATCGAGCCGGCCAAAAGCCAGCAGCATTGGCACCCGGGTTTGGTCGGGTAGACCCAGGCCCAGCGGTGTGATGCCTTCGGCGATCACGCCCCGCACATGCAGCGGGTCCACCATGGCCGCCAGATTGGCAGCGACTGCAGCCCCGTTGGAAATACCAAAAATAAAAATATTTTGGGTGTCAATGTCCTTGCGCTGAATCGCCCATTGGTAGGCGGCCCAGGCGGTGCTGAGCAGCATGCGCTGGCGCGCCTCGTTGCTCACCTGGCGTGCCCAGAACAAGGACCCGCGCCCGTTAAAGCGGTTCATTTCATAGGCGTCAAAGGTCAGGGTCGCCATGCCATGCTCAAAAAAAGCCTGGTCCGAGGCCAGTACGTCGTTGATGCCGCCGCCGCCGTGCAGGCTGATCATCAGCGGCGGTCGGACCACACCCGTCGGCAGGCGAAAACGTACCGATGCTTGACAGGGGTCGAAGCCGGCCAAGGTGCCCTGCACGGTATGGAGTCCCGGCCGCAGGGATTGCAACTGCGCCTGCCCCTGCTGCTCGGGCCGGCAGTCGGCAACGCCCAGCAGGGCATGCGCAGGCATCCCGCCCAGCAGAGCTAAAAGCAGGATTCCGATGGTAGAAAAAATCGCCATGACAGCATCTTATCGTGGTGCTGTCTCTGGCGTTCGGCTGACGTTGGGCCATGCGTTCATGCTAGGCCCGACAATAGCGGTTTGTCAGTTACAACTTTCTATCCATGCTCTACGCTCTGCTCAAAACCCTTCACCTGCTGTGCGTCATCCTCTGGGTGGGCGGCATGGTGTTTGCCCATTTCTTTTTGCGCCCCTCGCTGGCCGAGCTGGACGCGCCGGTGCGCCTGCGCCTGATGCACGCGGTGCTGGGGAGGTTTTTCAATGTGGTGCTGGTGGCCTCGGCGCTGGTGCTGGCCAGCGGCGTCTGGATGATTGGCCGTACCGCGCGCCGCGTGGTGGAGTCGGGGGCGTCTTTTAACCTGCCGCTGGCGTGGCTGGTGATGTCGGTGCTGGGTGTGCTGATGTTGGCGATCTTTGGACACCTGCGTTTTGCCCTGTACCCGCGCCTGAGCCGCGCCGTGGCCGGACAGGCCTGGCCGGCAGGTGCCACGGCCTTGAAGGCCATTCGCCGCTGGGTCATGGTCAATCTGGGTCTGGGGGTGGTGATCGTGGTGGTGACCTTGATGGGGGCGTCGAGCTGAGAGGCCCGCCATGAACCCGGACGCGAAACAACTCTGGCGCGCGCCGCGCTGGGCCCTGGCCGTGCTGCTGGCCGTGCTGGGCATGCTCGGGCCGTTCTCGATTGACACCTACCTGCCGGCGTTCTCGGGCATTGCCCGTTCGCTGGATGCCACGCCGGTGCAGATGCAGCAGACCCTGTCGGCCTATCTCTTTGGCTTCGCCTTCATGAGCCTGTTCCACGGCGCGCTATCCGACAGCCTGGGGCGCCGGCCTGTGGTGTTGTGGGGACTGGCCGCCTTCACGCTGGCCTCTCTGGGTTGCGCGCTATCGGAAAGCATCGGGCAGTTGGTGTTCTTCCGGGCCATGCAGGGCCTGTCTACCGGCGCTGGCATTGTGGTGGCGCGCGCGGTCGTGCGTGACATGTTTGCGCCCAGCCAGGCGCAGCGGGTCATGAGCCAGATCACCATCTTTTTCGGTATTGCTCCGGCGATTGCACCCATGATCGGCGGGACGCTTTATGTGTACCTGGGCTGGCACAGCATTTTCTGGTTTCTGACGGCCTTTGGCGTGGCGCTGTGGGTGGCCAATTACCGCTTGCTGCCCGAGACCCTGCACCTGGCGCAACGCCAGCCGCTGCGGGTCAGCAATCTGCTGCAAGGCTACTGGCAACTCGGCCTGGATCCACGCTTCTTGCTGCTGGCGCTGGCCAGCGGCATACCCTTTAACGGCATGTTTTTGTATGTGTTGTCGGCCCCTGCCTTTCTGGGCGACATCCTGGGGTTGCCGCCCACGCAGTTTTTCTGGTTTTTTGTGCTCAACATCAGCGGCATCATGTCAGGTGCTTGGCTCAGTGGACGCATGGCTGGCAAACTGCCTCCCAAGCAGCAGATCCGCTACGGTTTTGTGGTGATGCTGCTGAGCGCTGTGCTTAACCTGGTCGCCAACCTGTTGTTCACCCCGCACGCGGCTTGGGCGCTTTTACCGTTGGGGGTGTTCGCCTTTGGTTGGGCCATGATGGTGCCGGTGGTGACCCTGCTGGTGCTGGATCTGCACCCTGAGCGTCGAGGTATGGCGTCGTCTTTGCAGTCCTTCATCGGCGCCAGTGCCAACGGCGTGGTGGCCGGGGTGGTCGCGCCGCTGGTGATGCACTCTGCAGTGGCATTGGCCATTGCATCATTGGCCATGCTGGGCCTGGGCCTGCAGGCCTGGCTGTGGGCCCACCGGCGCTGGCCCGATATCGGGCGCAGTGTGGTGCACGCCGAGCACTGACCGCCAACGGCCCGTTATCCCAGCTTCTCTGTGTCATTCCCGTTAATTGCTACTCAAATAATAGCTAACTAGTCAATAGGGACGTGGCTTAAGAGCCTTTTTTACGCTTGACTGTTAACGTTGGCGGGGCCGGCGCGCCTGATTCCGCTCATGTCCCTCCGCCCTGCGGGCTCCTTCCTTGACTTCGCTGCACCAGGCGCGCCGGCCCCTCCTTGACCGGGCAAGACCTTGCAGCCGGGGATGACGCAAACCAGCAGCTTCACTATACTGTTCATATATACAGTTTTTAGAGGTGCGGTCATTTCTGGTTTTCCCATCATGCAGCCATCCCTGCCCCAGACGCTGGCCGCGCTGGGCGATGCGGTCTGGTCTGCCGACACGCTTGGCGGCGCGCCCGGCGCCACGCTGGCCAGCGGCTACCCGGCGCTGGATGCAGTCTTGCCCGGTGCAGGCTGGCCGCTCGATGCCCTGAGCGAGCTGCTGCAGCCGCCAGGCTTTCACGCCGAGTGGCGGTTGTTGCTGCCGGCACTGGTGCGGCTGCAGCAGGCCAGCCCCGGAGCGCTGGTGCTGGTGGGGCCGCCCCATGTGCCGTTTGGTCCCTCGCTGCAAGCCCAGGGGCTGGCGGTTCAGCGGCTGTTGTGGCTGCAGGTGAGTGAGCCGCAGGCCCGGTTGTGGGCCACCGAGCAGGCGCTGCGCTGCGCCGGCGTGCTGGCGGTGCTGGCCTGGTTGCCGCAGGTGCGGGCCGAGCAGCTGCGCCGGCTGCAACTGGCAGCACAAACCCACGGCAAACCGCTGTTTGCGCTGCGGCCTGCCCAGGCGCAGGCCGAGTCGTCGCCCGCGGTGCTGCGCCTGTTGCTGGCGCCCTCGCCCGACAGACCCGCAGTTCAGACCCAGGCCCAGGTTCAGGTTCAGGGGGCCGATGCCCTGTGTCTGCATGTTCTGAAGCGGCGCGGCCCGCCGCTGTTGCAGCCGCTGCTGCTGCCGGTGCGGCAAGGGCGTTTGTCGGCCTGGCTGGCGCTGGGCGCCAAGGCGGTGGAGGGTGGTGGCCATGCACTGGATCGCCTTACAGCCGCAGCCTGAGGCTCAGCCCCCCGATGGCCTGGCCGGTCTGGCCGACGTCTGGAGCGCGTTGGGCTGGTGGGCCCTGCAGTTCACGCCGCGGGTGGCCCGGTTGGACGACGCCGTGCTGCTGGAGGTGTCTGCCAGCGAACGCCTGTGGGGTGGCCGGGCTCGGCTGCGGCACTTACTTTTAGAGTCAAATCAGGTCCCAGCCCTTGTCCAGCATGCCGAGGGTGCTACTTCTTTAATAGCAAAAGCCCGGCTGCTGCCCGGTCTGTCCCATACCCCGGCCCCGGAGCTGCCACTGACGGCCTTGGCGGCCGCCAGCCCGCACCTGGCCACGCTGGCGGCCCTGGGCTGCACCCGCTGGGGCCAGTTGCGGGCACTGCCGCGCGCCGGTGTGGCGCGGCGTTTTGGCGCGCCGCTGCTGCAGGCGCTGGATCAGGCCTGCGGCCAGGGCCCAGACCGTTACCCCTGGCTGCTTTTGCCCGAGGTGTTCGAGGCCAGTCTGGAGCTGGCAGCACAGGTGGAGACCGCGCCGGCGCTGCTGTTTGGCGCGCGTCGGCTGCTTGAGCAACTGCAGCTCTGGTTGCAACTGCGCCAGCGGGCTGTGCTGGCGCTGGTGTTGTGCTGGACCATGGACGCCCGCCGCGACACCGCCACGCAGGGCGAGTTGCTGCTGCGCTGCGCTGAGCCCACCCTTGACACCGTGCACCTGCAGCGGCTGCTGGCCGAGCACCTGGCGCGCATCACGCTGCCGGCGCCGGCGCTGTCGCTGCAGCTGCGCACGGTGGAGACACTGCCCCGCGGCGGCCACACCGCCAGCCTGCTGCCCGAGGCGCAGCGCCCCGGCGACAGCCTGCACCAGCTGCTCGAGCGCCTGGGTGCGCGGCTCGGGCCGGCTCAGCTCTTGCAGCTGCAGCCGCAGGCCGACCACCGGCCCGAGCGCATGCAGCGCTGGCAGCCGGTGTCAAGCGCTACTGTTTTAATAGCTAATGAACCAAGCGCAGCAAGGGCTGGAGCCCTAAATCATTCACAAGACCAGGCCCTGTACCCCAGCTGGTTGCTGGCCACCCCGCAGCGGCTGGCGGTGCGCCAGGGCTGCCCGCACTACCCGGACCGGCTCACCCTGCTGGCCGGGCCGCAGCGCTTGGAGGCCGGTTGGTGGGACGCTGAGCCCAGCGCCCTGCGTGATTACTATGTGGCGCGCAGCAGCGTCAGCGGTCTGCTGTGGGTGTACCGTGAGCGCCTGGACCAGCCGCAGGCTGATGCAGGCCTGGCGCCGCGCTGGTACTTGCATGGGGTGTTTGGCTGAGGATCTGGCCAAAGCGGCTGTGCCAAAAAGCCAGGGCGGGGGCATCGTGCCAGCCAAAATCAGTCACCTCACCCAGCAGGATGCTGTGGTCACCGGCTTCAATCAATTGATGCAACTGGCAGTCAAACCAGGCCGCGCAGCCGTCCAAGCGCAAGCCGCCGCCGGGCTGACGCAGGATCGATGCACCGGCAAAGCGCTCGGCCATGGTGCCGGTAGCGAACTGCTTGGCCAAGGCTTGCTGCGACTCGGCCAGCACGCTGATCGTGAAGTGCCCGGCCTGGGTAAACGCCTGCAGGCTGTGCGACGCACGGCGGATGCTCCACAGCACCAAGCGGGGTTCGAGCGACACCGAATTGAACGAGTTGCAGGTCATGCCCCAGTCTTCACCGGCCCAGTGGGTGGTCACCACGGTGACTCCGGTGGCAAAGCAGGACAGGGCTTTGCGGTACTCGGGCTCATTGTGTGCTGGTGCGAGTCCCTGCGACGATAGCGGCGTGGGCCGGGCTGGGGCACCGGGTTGGGCGATGGGGGTATCAGGCATGTCGTGACGTGTTGATCTTGGTTAAGACAAGTGTAGATGAATCATGTATGAATTTGGCTGACCAAGCTGCTGAGGATTTTCAATTTGTCATACTTGCACCCATGCCAATTGCCAAGCCAGCCCAAGCCTTGCCTGTTTACATGCAGATTGCCGAGTTACTGGCTCGTCAGATCAAGGCTGGCTACTGGCGCGCGTCAGAGCGGTTGCCCACAGAAGCCGAGTTGGCGCGCAGTCTGTCGGTCGCCATCGGTACCCTCAGAAAAGGGCTGGCTTTGCTGGAGCAGCAGGGTGTGCTGGAGCGCATCCAGGGCTCGCAGGCTTGAGTTGACCAACGGCCCGGGCTTGCCGACGGCGCAGGTGCTGGACCTCAGCCGCCACGCTCGTCCACTTGATGTGCCACTGCTGGGGTCAGACCCAGCGGGGCCATGCTGGCGGGTACGCCGGCTGCGCTTGCTCAGCCAGGTGCCGGTGGCGCTGGAGGAAATCTGGTTTGACGCCAGTGCCAGCCCCAAGCTGCAGCCGGAAGAACTGGGGGACTCGATGTACCTGTTTTACCAGCAGCGTTTTCAAGTCTGGATTGCCCGGGTCGAAGACCAGATCGCGGTTGGCCCGGCGCCCGCTTGGGCCGCGCCGCCCAGCGGGCTGCAACCCGGCGCCATCGCCGGCTACATCGAGCGCACCTCCTGGACCGCCGGGAACCAGGTGGCCGAGTTCTCAAAAACCTGGTTCGATCCGGCGGTGTGCCGTTACACCTCGCGCATGAGCCAATAAGGGCTGGGCTTAGGGCGTGCCCTTGCTGGCCGCCAGGGTCGCGGCCTCTGCCGTGCAATCGCCCTCGGGCTGGGCGCCCTTGGCGCGAGCTGCCACCACTTCGGCCCGGGCCAGCGCCAGCTGCGCCCGGAAATCAGCGCTGCTTTGCAGGCGTGCCACAGTGGCCGATGCCACCAGCCGGCCGGCGTCCACATCGCTTTGCCAGTGCACGCCGCAAATGGCGCGGCTTTGGCCGAAGGCATGGCCGCGCTCCAGCAAGGTTTGGGCCCGGTCCGGCGCCACTTCGGTCAGCAACAGGCCCCAGGCCCAGCCCAACGAGGCGTGGCCAGAGGGGTAGGAGCCGTCCTTGGCCAGCGCCGCTTCGTCTTGCGGCGAGCAGGTCGGCTCGGCAAATCGGACAAACGGGCGCTGGCGCTGGTAGTGGTCCTTGGCCGCATAGGTGGCCAGGCCGGCATCGGTCAGGCTGCGGCGCAGCAGCATGGTCAGGTGTGGCGTGGCCTGGGCCGAGATCGGCACCCCCAGTGCGCAGGAAAAAGTGGCCGCTGCCGCCGGGAACCTGAGCCCGGCATCGCTGGTGGCCAGCGCCAAGCGGGCCGGGCTGCGTTGTGCTTTGGCCTTCTGGTGCGCTTCTTCGTCCGCCGCCAGGGCCATCGAGCCGGCCGCTGGCGGTGGTGGCAGCAAGGCCAGGCTGTTGGGCAGGTCTTTGCGCGCCAGGTAGCCCATCAGGATGCCGCTGCCGGCTCGAATCTCGGGTACCTTGGCCGGATCGCTCTCGGGCACGGCGTCAGCCGCCAGCGCGGCCGCACTGGACAACAATAGGGCGGCCAACCAGGAGGCGTGTGCCAAAGCTGAGCTAGGGCGGGGTAGGGGATAGCGCATGAAGAAGGTCTCCGGAGCTTGGGTAAGCGGCAAGACGGCTCAAGGGTTCAGCGTGCGGCGTCGAGCCGTTCCAAGCCACTGCTGAGGTGGGCCATGCGCGCGTCCAGCGACGCGTCCAGCGGCCGAATGCCAATTTTTAAGCCCAGGATCGGCAGCTGTTGGCCGTCGCTGGCCACCAGGCAGTCGTGCAAGGCCGCGTCGGTCAGCAGCGAGCCCTCGGCGCCTATGCCGCCAGCCACGCTGGGGGCGGGTGGCATATGGCTGTCGCGCCAGGCGCCGTAGGGCGTTTCCTGCCCGGAAGCACCAGAAAACATCAGGCCCGCCAGCACACCGTGTTGCTTGGCCAGGCGGATGTGTTGCAGTGCGCCCTCAGCGCTTCGCGCCTCAAGTACTGACCGACCCCAGTTGACTACGACGCCCACATGACTGCCGTAGCGTGTATTGGTGGCCTCGATGGCGGCAATTTCATCGGCCAGGGTCAGAAAGCCCTTGGAAGCCACCTGGCCTGGTACATGGGCATCGCAATGCTCGATCACCACCCGTGCACCCTGCCAGTCCCACTGCACCAACTCTGCCAGGGAGGCGGTCAGAGAAGCAACGGACGAGGCGGCGCGGGTTTTGTCTGGTGCGCTGTGGATTTCTATGGCGTCCACCACGTGGCTGCCGCAGGCGGCATTCAGAGTCGCTATCGCATCGCGCGCCTGCCGCACAAAGGCAAGGGCTTCTTGGCGCCCTGACGCATCGTCAGACGCCAGGCCCACCAACGGATTTTTTGCCATTGCCGCCATCACGCCAGGGATGCAGGTGAAGACGAATCGCCACTTCGGTTCGATATGGCTGATGAACCAGGCGTCGTCGTGCGGGTGCAGGCTGCCCAGAAAGGGGTGTTCCAGCCCCTTGACGTTCGGCAGTGCGCTCAGCCTGGCGTAGTACTGAGCCTCCAGCTCAGGGTTCCAGGTGGCGGTATTGGGTGAAGCGGCGTAGGCGCCAACGAAATACGACATGGTTTGTCCTGTGTTGAAGCGCCATGGCGGCGCAGGCTGATTCCGGCAGTCGATGTTACAGCGACCACGATCAGGATTAAACTGTATAAAAATACAGTTATTGAAGTGCCATGTCCTCCATCCCCGGCTATGCCGAACTGCATTGCCTGTCCAACTTCAGCTTCCAGCGTGGTGCTTCGCACCCCGAGGAACTGGTGGCGCGGGCGGCCGCGCTGGGTTACCGCGCGCTGGCCATCACCGACGAATGTTCGGTGGCCGGGCTGGTGCGGGCCCATACCGAGGCCAAAAAGCTCGGCCTGCAGTTGCTGCCCGGCGCCGAATTGACCCTGCCTGACGGCAGCACCCTGGTGGCCCTGCCGCACAACCTGGACGGCTGGGGGAATCTGTGCGAGGCGATTTCCCAGGCCCGTCGCGCCGCGCCCAAGGGTAGTTACCAGATGGGCTGGGACGATCTGGCCGCTAGCCCGCTGCCCGCCTGCGAGTTGCTGCTGCTGCCGCCCTTTGCTATGCAATTTGAAGCACTCCAT
>RFWA01000620.1 GCA_009922295.1 Betaproteobacteria bacterium | reverse complement strand
GGCCGAGGTGGCCCGCGTGCTCAGCCAGCACAAGGCCCTGTCGCTGGCTCGCACCCCCCTGGCCGAGCTTTGGCGCCACCCCCTGCACACCCGCGAGATGGGCAGTCAACTCACCAACGTGCTGCGCTGCCTCTACCTGGAAGCGCGCGGCTACCAGGTCACCGTGACCGAGCTGGTGGGCTGGGAGCACAGCCTGAAAAACGAGCTCATCATCGCCCGCCACACCGGCCAGCCCAAGCACAGCGCCGCCGAGCGCCTGCGCGCCATCCTGGCCGAGTTTGGCCTCAGCAGCCTGCTGGCCACCCGCTTCCCGCTTTAATTGGGGTCAGATTCCAATTAATATCGGGTTTTGGTTTGTGAAGGAGACGCGATGGCCCGTCTGCCCCGGCTCACGCTGCCCGGCTACCCGCACCATGTGATCCAGCGCGGCAACAACCGGCAATCTATTTTTGCGAAAACAGCCGATTACCAGCGTCTGTTGGACCTGCTTGACGACAACGCACGCCAGTTTGAGGTCGCCATCCACGCCTATGTGCTGATGAGCAACCACTTCCACCTGCTGGTCACGCCGCAAAGCAGCGATGGCCTGCCGCAGATGATGCAGGCGGTGGGCCGGCGCTACGTGCGTTACTTTAATGACAGCCAGCAGCGCAGCGGCACCCTGTGGGAGGGGCGCTACCGCTCCACCCTGATCCAGACTGACCGCTACCTGTTGGCCTGCATGGCCTATATCGACCTCAACCCGGTGCGCGCCGGGTTGGTGGCCCAAGCGGCTGAATACCCTTGGACCAGTCACGGCCATTACATCGGTCGACAAATGGACAAACTGGTCACGCCGCACCCGCTGGTGTGGGCCTTGGGCAACACGCCCTTTGCCCGTGAGGCCGCCTATGCCGAACTGGTGCAGGCCGGCGTCAACCCGGTGCATCAGTCCGCCTTGACCCAAGCCACCTTGAGCGGATGGGCCCTTGGCGAGCCAGATTTTGTGGCAGATTTACAAAAGCGCACACAGCGTCGCGTCGCCAAAGGCCAGGCCGGGCGACCTCAGGCCGGCAAAAATTTATAAGAAAAATGGTGCTAGGCCACGTCCTTATTAATTAGTTTGCTCCTATTTTTGATGTGTCCCTATTTTTTGAGGTGTTTCAGGATATCGTGATTAATTGGAATCTGACCCCAATTAAAGGTCTTGGCACTTTTGTTGCGATGCAGTATTCTTCACCCCCCGTGCCAATAACAGGAGTGGGCCATGACGACGGCTGCCGAAATCAATTTTCTGAAAACCCAGGGTTTGTACGCCAGCGAGCATGAGCATGACGCCTGTGGCGTTGGCTTTGTAGCGCATATCCGCGGCGAAAAGAGCCACGCCATCGTCAGCAATGCGCTCAAGATTCTGGAAAACCTGGACCACCGGGGCGCGGTGGGCGCCGACAAGCTGATGGGCGACGGCGCCGGCATCCTGATCCAGCTGCCCGATGCGCTGTACCGGCAAGAAATGGCAGCCCAGGGCGTGGTGCTGCCGGCGCCCGGCGAGTACGGCGTGGGCATGATCTTCCTGCCCAAGGAGCACGCCAGCCGCCTGGCCTGCGAGCAGGAGATGGAGCGGGCGATCCGGGCCGAGGGCCAGGTGCTGCTGGGCTGGCGCGATGTGCCGGTCAACCGCGAAATGCCGATGTCCCCCACCGTGCGCGACAAAGAGCCGGTGCTGCGCCAG
>RFWA01000619.1 GCA_009922295.1 Betaproteobacteria bacterium | reverse complement strand
CTCGGCGCTCGGGAAAAACACCGCCATGAAGCGGCGCACCACCAGGTCATAGATTTTTTGCTCGGCTTCGCTCAACCCGCTTGGCGCCTGTAGCGTTGGGATGATCGCAAAGTGGTCGCTCACCTTGGCGTTGTCAAACACCCGCTTGGTCGGTTTGACGTAATTGCCGTTCAGCGCAGTCAGCGCATGGGGCGCCAAGTGCCGCATGCCGGAGTCAGCCAGCATCTCAAAGGTTTGCTTGACCACTGGCACGTAGTCCTCGGGCAGCGCCCGCGAGTCGGTACGGGGGTAGGTCAGCGCCTTGTGGCGCTCATACAGGCTTTGCGCAATGGACAGCGTGGTTTTGGCTGAGTAACCGAACTTGCCATTGGCCTCGCGCTGAAGGCTGGTCAAGTCAAACAGCGGCGGTGCGGCCTGGGTGGTGGGCTTGCTTTCTTCAGTGACGCTGGCGCTCTGGCCGCGCACCGCATCGGCAATCGCCTGCGCCTCACGCTGGCTCCAGACCCGGTCGGCTTTCTTCTCGGCGTCCTCAGCGTCTTTTTGGTGTTTGGGGTCAAACCACTTGGCGGCGTACTCGCCGGCCTGGGCCGCAAAGCTGGCGTGGATTTCCCAGTAGTCGCGGCTGATGAACTTGCGGATTTGCTCTTCCCGCTCGACCACCACCGACAGCGTGGGCGTCTGCACCCGCCCGACGGTCGTCAGAAAAAAGCCGCCGTCGCGCGAGTTGAAGGCGGTCATGGCACGCGTGCCGTTGATGCCGACCAGCCAGTCGGCCTCACTGCGGCAACGCGCGGCGTCGGCCAGCGGCTGCATTTGCGCATTGCTGCGCAGGGCGCCAAAACCGTCGCGGATGGCCTGTGGCGTCATGCTCTGCAACCACAGCCGGCTGACCGGCTTGCCCAGCGGTTTGACCCCGCCGGCGTACTGTTCGATCAGCCGGAAAATCAATTCGCCCTCGCGCCCCGCGTCGCAGGCGTTGATGATCTGGTCCACATCCTTGCGTTTGGCCAGTCGCACCACGGCGTTTAGGCGTGTCTTGGTCTTGTCCACTGGCTTGAGGTCAAAGTGCGGCGGAATCACCGGCAGGGGCGTGTCTTGGTCTTGTCCACTGGTTTCAGGTCAAAGTGCGGCGGAATCACCGGCAGGTGGGCAAAACTCCATTTGCCGCGCTTGACATCGAATGCCTCGGGCGCCTGGATCTCGACCAGGTGGCCGACCGCGCTGGAGACCACATAGCGTTCGTTCTCGAAGTACTCATCGTGCTTCTCGAACTTGCCCGCCGAGGGCGTGAGGGCACGCACGATGTCTTGGGCCACAGAAGGTTTTTCGGCAATGACTAAGGTTTTCATCTGACTACAATCCAGTCTCTCGCGTGCGCGCAGGCGCACGCACATGCATGTGTGAGCGCGCACCCACGCGCCCATCCGGGTTCACCATACCAAAATTTTCCGCAGTGTCCAAACCAACTCGCCCCGCCGACCGCCGCCGAATTCAAATCCGCCGCTCTGGCGTGCATGGCAAGGGCGTGTTCGCCCTGCAGGATATCGCTGAAGGCGAGGACCTGATTGAGTACGTTGGCGAAGTCATCAGCTGGGCCGAGGCGGAGCGGCGTCACCCTCACGACCCGCAGAACCCCAACCACACGTTTTATTTTCACATCGACGAAGACCATGTGATTGATGGACTGCATGGCGGCAACGCCTCGCGCTGG
>RFWA01000618.1 GCA_009922295.1 Betaproteobacteria bacterium | reverse complement strand
CCGCCGGCGCCACCCAGAACGCCCCGCAGCGAGGCAGGTGCGCGGGACAGCACCTCGGTCAGGCGCTGCCCGCTGGGCAAAGCCTCTTCCTTCACGTATCAAGTTGGCCGGGGCGGCGACCATCAGGGCTGCCGCGCCCTGACCGGCCGCCAACCTGGCCAAACGCATCGTGAGCGCCACATCCGTGCTGCTCACGCCTGCCACCACGGGCACTCGGCCAGCCGCTTCGGCAAACACCTCGCTCATCAGCGACGCACGTTCAGCCTCGCTGAGTGTGGCCACTTCGCTGGCCACGCCGGGAAAGGTCATTCCGTCGACACCGCTTCGGATGAGGTAGCGCACCAGGGTGCGCAGGCCCTGGGCGTCGGGTAGTCCGGCAGCGTCAAATGGTGTTGGCAACACCGGATACACGCCGGTGATCAGGGGAGAAGATGAAGATGTCATAGAAGTTTCATTCACTGAGTTGCACGGGTTTGCGTCCCCACCAAGCGCGGATCTTGGGAGAAATCAGGGCGCCAGCGGCCAGGGAGGTGGAGCCACCGTCAACCGGTAAATCCACGCCGGTCACGAAGCCCGATTCATCGCTGGCCAGGTAGACCGCAGCAAGGGCCACATCCTCGGGCTTGCCGACGCGGCCTATCGGGTAGGCCTCGGTGTCCAGCCGCAAGTCTGCCGCGGAACGGCCAGCCAAGGTGCGGGCTGTCATGATGAGTCCGGGGGAGATCGCATTGCAGCGAATCCCGTGGGGGCCGTACTCTATGGCGAGCTGCTTGGTCAGCGCATGGATGCCGCCCTTGGCCGCCGTGTAGGCCGCCAGGTTGGGGTTGGCCACAATCTGGTTCACCGAGGCCAGGTTCACGATGCTGCCGCTGCGCGCGCGCATCATGGGCGCGAGCACTGCTCGGCAGGCGCGAAACACCGAGGAGAGCGCAGAGTCGATGGTGTCCTCCCACTCTTGGTCGGTGCAACTGTGCGCCGGGCGTTCGGTGTAGGCAACGGCATTATTCACCAGCACGTCAACCCGCCCAAAGCGCTCAACAACGCGTGCCACCAGGGCCTGCATGCCTGTACGGTCGGACACGTCCATCTGCTCCACCCAGGCTCCGGGCAGAGCTGCTTGCAGCGCCTGGGCAGAAGCCACATCGCGCTCGAGCGCGACCACTTGCCCACCCTGCGCCACGAAATGCATGGCAATGGATTCACCGATGCCGCGACCGGCACCTGTGACGATGCATACCTTGTCCTGAAGTCTCATGATTTGACGGCACCTGCGGTCAGGCCCTGGATGAAGAAGCGTTGCAGAAAGGCGAAGCCGATCACCACCGGCAAGGAACTGACGATGGACGCAGCCATAGCACCGCCCCAGTCGTTTTTGCTTTCGCCAATGTAGTTGAGCAGCAGGCCTGGACCCACCGTGCGCAGCTCGGGCTTGGTGATCAGTGTCAGCGAGAACAGCAGGTCGTTCCAGGCCCACATGAAGGAGTACAGACCCACCGTCACCAGCGCCGGCATGGCCAGGGGTAGCACGATGCGGTGAAGGATGAACAACTCACCCGCGCCATCGGCGCGCGCGGCCTCGATGATTTCAGTCGGTATGTTGACGAAGTAGCTGTACAGCATGTAAGTACCACTGGGCAGAGCCAGGATGATGTAGGCGATGATCAAGCCCAAGTGGGTGTTGAGCAAGCCGGCCCACTGCAGCAGCGGGTAAAGAC
>RFWA01000617.1 GCA_009922295.1 Betaproteobacteria bacterium | reverse complement strand
ACGCCCGTTAATTGAGTGCTGACGCGGGTTTATGCCGATTTGGCACACTCACCCGATGGGTGAAAGCAAACGCAGGCGAATGGCGACCCTGGCCAGGGTCGAAGAGGGTGGAGATCAGCCACAGGTGGTAGACACGCTGGGAGGTCGAATGCACGTGCGCTGGGACGTGGGTGCAGCGGCCACGCCGCACGGGCAGTTGGTGTTCTTCGCCGAATTCCTGGCTGCCACGGGCGTGTTCGAGCGCTGGGTGTCGGGTTGCCCGCTGGAGTACCGAAGCGGCAACGCCCCGGACAAACGCGACGTGCTGGGCACGTTGATGATGGGGATGCTGGCCGGACACCGACGTTATGCACACATCACCGCACTGCGTGGGGACGCGGTGGCCGCGCAGGCGTTGGGCATGAACAAGGTGGTCAGCGAAGATGCGCTGCGCCGAGCCCTGGAGCGTGTCGACGAGACCGCCAGCACGGCGTGGATGCGACCGGCGCTGATGCACTCCGTGCGCGAAGCGCTGGACAAACCGTGGGTGCTGGACATCGACGCGACGATCAAGCCGCTGTATGGGCGCCAGGAGGGCGCCGAGCTGGGCTATAACCCGGCCAAACCCAAGCGACCCAGCCACGTGCTGCACACCTTCTGGGTGGGCAATCTGCGCCTTGTGCTGGACGTGCAGGTGAGCTCGGGCAAGCAGCACACCAGCGGACATGCCAGAGCGGCGCTGGGGCGTCTGCTCGACGAGTTGGGCGACAAACGCCCGGCGATGGTCAGGGGCGACTCGGGTTACGGCAACGAAGGCATTCTGCTGGAGTTGGAGGGCCGAGGTCAGCCCTACCTGCTGCGGCTGCGCCAGACGGCCAATGTGCAGCGCCTGGTGGCGCGGCAGTTTGCCCGCCAGGACTGGAGCCGGGCTGACAACCAGGGCTGCCAGATGGTCGAAGACCAATTGCAACTGCACGGCTGGAGCAAGAAGCGGCGTGTGGTCATCGTGCGCCAGCGCATTCGGGGTGGGATCGCCCGCGAGCGCCGGGTCGATGACAAGCAGCTCAGGCTGGAGTTGGCGGGCCCCAGCGTGCACGAGGGAGAGAGGCTGTGGGAGTACGCGGTGATGGTCACCGACGTGGCCTACCCGATCGAGGCCATCGGACAGCTCTACCGCGACCGGGCAGATTGCGAGAACGGCTTTGACGAGTTGAAGAACCAGTGGGGGATGAGCGGCTTCACCACGCAGGACATCAACCGCTGCCAGACCACGGCGCGGGCCTGTGCGTTGACGTACAACTGGTGGAGTTGGTACTGCCGCGCCGCCAACCCCAGCGCACGCATGGAGGCCATCACGAGTCGCCCGTTGCTGCTGGCGGCAGTGGGCAAGGCGGCCAGTCATGCCGGGCAGACCACGCTGTACCTGACGCCCATGCATGGCAAGGCCAGCATCCTCAAATCGTTGATTGCCAATGTCCGCGCGGCTTTGCAGCATGTCAGGCTCACTGCGGAGCAGTTCAAGACGAAAGACCCATGGGCCGTGCTGATGCGCTACGTGAGCGATAAGATCGCGCCCACACTCGGGCCGTTCAGACCACCGGACGCCTTGCCGGCAACGGGGTAACTGCCGGATTTAGGTTGATTTGATTTCATGTCAATCCTTTGAGTTGTATTAACACCAATGTACGTAAAAAATTCCAGGTCTTTGCAGTGTTTACCCTGATCTATTAACTTAATCGGGACTAGTGAAGTACTATTAAT
>RFWA01000616.1 GCA_009922295.1 Betaproteobacteria bacterium | reverse complement strand
CAGGGGGCTGTCCGCAAAACCGGCTGGCGGCTGCTCGTAGAAAGCGCGGCTGGCGCGGGTCATGGCGCGCACCGCTGGCGGGCCGTAACTTTCAAGGAACAGCGCGGCGGAACGACCGGTCGAGTGATAACCGGGCTGCGCCTCGCGCTCCAGCAACTGCACTCGGCCATGGCCGGCCAGCCGCCAGGCCAGTGAAGCGCCAGCGATGCCGGCGCCAAATATCGCAATGTCACAGTCGGTCATAGTCTCATTCTGTCATGCGGACTGGCGCGCCAGCCAGCCCGCCAGCGCGGCGTTCACCGCACCGGCTTGCTCCAGCGTACTCATGTGGCCGCACTCTTCAACGATGCACAGCTGGGCGCCGGTGATGGCCTGCGCCATGGCCTCGTGCTGCTCGGGCGGGCTCCAGGCGTCCTGGCGCCCGGTCAGCACCAGTGTGGGGCAGCTGACGGCTGGCAACTGGGGCGCGGCGTTGGGCCGGTCCAGCAGGGCCTGAATTTGCGCGGCGAACTGGGCTGGGCTGCTGCGCGCCAACATGGCCAGCATGTCCTCGTACAGGGGCGTGTCGACCACGTTCGGGTGCACCATGCCGCGCAGCCACTGCTGGCCCATGGCCCGCATGCCCTGCGCCTGCGCCACGGCCAACAACGCCATCCTGCCAGCGCGCTCCTTGTCGCCCGCCGCGCCCGCGGCCCGTGGGTGGGTGCCGGTATCTAACAAGGCCAGGTGCGTGACACGTTGCGGCGCCATGCGCATCACCTCCAGCGCCACCCGGCCACCCATCGAGTGGCCGGCCAGGGCAAAACGCTCTACCGGAGCGTCGTCCAGCACCTGCTGCGCCATGGCAGTGAGTGAATCGCGCAGGCCATAGTCAGGCACGTGGCAGCGCGCCTGCGGCGACAGCGCCGCCACTTGGGGCGCCCAAACGCTGGCATCGCACATCAGACCGGGTAGTAAAAGCAAGCTTGGCATCAACACAGTCCTTTGGATAAATTTATAAGAAACAGGGCTCTAAGCCTTATGGCGCCTCATAAGTTCGCTCTGTTTTATGTAGCAATACCCAACGGGGTCGCCGTCAATCAGCAGGATACGGTGCAGGGTGGTGGAGTTTGCCGCATTGTCCCATTGCAAGTTGGCGTGTGGTCGGTGCGGTGTCGCTTTGTTTCAGTGCGCTGCCGTGGGCAACAGACTATGACCTACTTATAATAAGCATTGCTTACTAATTAAACGCTACCCAGTACCCTGAACATGACGCCAAAGCAAGACAGCCTGGGTTTCCTTGTCGCCGACCTGGCGCGCCTGCTGCGCCGCGCCTTTGAGCAAAGACTACAGGGGGGCACCTTGACGCTGGCGCAGGCCCGCACACTGATCCACGTGGCGCGGCAGGAAGGGGTGCGGCAGATCGACCTGGCCGACGCCATGGAGCTGCAGCCCATCACACTGGCGAGGTTGATTGACCAACTGGCCGAGGCCGGTCTGGTGGAGCGCCGCGCCGATCCGGCAGACCGCAGGGCCTACCGGGTCTACCTGCTGCCAGCCGCCCAAAACGAATTGGCCACCATCGAACGGGAGGCCGCCGCGATACGGGCGCGCGCACTGCAAGGCCTGGACCCCGCCCAGGCCGACGCCACCTTGGCAACGCTGCGCACCATGCAACGCAACCTCAGCGGGCGCTGAAGCCCGCGCACCTCAGACCAGCCTCCCAAACACCATGTCCGACACGACCGAGCCCAAAACTGA
>RFWA01000615.1 GCA_009922295.1 Betaproteobacteria bacterium | reverse complement strand
GTCAGCACGCTGTTGGGTGTGAAGCCGAGCGTGCCCAGAAAAAAATCAAAATGGCTTTTGAGCTCGGGCGTGGTGTCGGGGCTCAGGGGTTGCAAACGGGGCATCAGGTATCCTTCGCGGCAGAGGGGTCAGGTGATCACTCATCTTACAAGGAGCGCTCTGCCATGAACCGCAAACACATCCTGCGCAGCCTTGCGGCCGCCAGCCTGAGCCTGGCCATGCTGCCACTTTGGGCGCAAGGCCAGCCTATCAAAATATTGGTGGGGTTTCCGGCAGGTGGCTCGGCTGACATCACTGCCCGTGTGCTGGCCGACAAAATGAAAGACAGCCTGGGCGTGCCGGTGCTCGTGGAAAACCGGGCCGGCGCCGGTGGGCGCATTGCGGCCCAGGCCGTCAAAGACGCTGCGCCTGACGGCAACACCCTGATGCTGGCGCCCTTTGCGGTGATGGTGGTTCAGCCACTGGTGTTCAAGAGCATCAAGTACGACACCAGCAAAGACTTCACGGCCGTTGGCAACACAGTTACCTTTCCGCTGGCGCTGGCCGCCGGGCCTGCCACCCCAGCCAAAAACATGCGCGAGCTGATTGACTGGTTTCGGGCCAACCCGGCTCAGGCCAACTATGGCTCGCCAGCAGCCGGCTCCATGCCGCACTTTTTGGGTGAAATGCTGGCCGCCAACGCCAAGCTGTCGCTGACCCATGTGCCGTTTCAGGGTGGCGCACCCATGGTGCAAAACCTGCTGGGTGGCCAGATCGCCATCGGCTTTGACACCCCGGCCGAGTTTGCCGAACAGTACCGGGCCGGCAAGCTGCGGCTGCTGGCAGTCTCCAGCAGCCAGCGCACGGCGCAGTTTCCGGATGTACCCACCTTCAAGGAGCAGGGCATTGCGGTTGATGCCAGCGCCTGGTTTGGCCTGTTCGGGCCGGCCGGCATGCCGGGTACCGTCACCAACCGCATCAATGCCGCGCTGCAAGCGGCGTTGCGCCTGCCTGATGTGGTGGACCGGCTCGACAAACTTGGTTTGACCAGCAGCCCCAACTCGGCCGACGACATGACGCGTAGGCTGGCCGACGACAAGGCGCTCTGGGGACCCCCCATCAAGGCCTCGGGCTTTCAGGCTGATTGACCCGCCGTCAAGACTGAAATGGTCTAAGGCGACGATTTTTTATAGCAAAAAGTGCCTCTAGACCACGTATTCATTAGGTTTATTGCTATTTATTTGATAGCAAAAAATCTAAGTGGACCCAGGCACACTGGGCGGCAAGAACAAGGCCTGCAGGTCGTTAAGAAAATCAAAACCACGCACGCTGGGCCGCACCCGGCCCAGGTCGCGCTCAATCAGCCCACGGCGCTCGGCTTGCTCCAGCGCCTGCGCAATGGCCGTCACGGGTAGGCCGGTGCGCTCGGTGAACTGGGGCAAGGCAAAACCGTCTTTGAGGCGCAAGGCATTGAGCATGTACTCAAACGCCAACTCAGCGCGGCTGACCTCGGTGTTTTGGGCCAGCCCATTGCCTGCCAGCGCCCGGTCCATATAAAGGCGGGGCTCGCGAAACCGCACCTGGCGCACCACCCGGTGGGCAAAGCTGAGTTTGCTGTGGGCGCCAGCGCCCAGGCCCAGGTAGTCGCCAAACTGCCAATAGTTCAGGTTGTGCCAGCAGCGATGGCCGTCGCGGGCGTAGGCTGACACCTCGTAACGGTACAGTCCGGCGGCGCCAGTCAGGTCGGTGACCAGGTCCAGC
>RFWA01000614.1 GCA_009922295.1 Betaproteobacteria bacterium | reverse complement strand
GGCACGGTCAAGTTCACCAGCTCGTGCGACATCGCCAAGCAGGTGCTGGCGGCCGCTTCGGTGAGCTACGAGAATGCCGCTGGCGCCGCTGGCACACCCGCCACCATCAAGATTGGCGAAACTGTGATCGCTGGCTACTCGTCCAAGGGCCTGCCGGCCGATGAAGCCAAGAAGAAAGACGGCGAGTTCAAGAAGGCTGTGGCGGACGCTCTCAAGGCGGCTGGATACCCCACCAAGGCTGATCCAGCACGTGTGGACGGTGTCATGGTGGTCCTGATCCTGAGCTACCTGGTGCTGCTGGTGACCATGGTCTACGGCCCAATCGCCGCCATGCTGGTGGAAATGTTCCCGACCCGCATCCGCTACACCTCGATGAGCCTGCCGTATCACATTGGTAACGGCTGGTTCGGCGGCCTGCTGCCCACCACGGCATTTGCCATCGTTGCCCAGACCGGCAACATGTATAACGGCCTGTGGTATCCCATCATCATCGCCGGCGCTACCTTCGTCATTGGCTCCTTGTTCGTCAAGGAAACCAAGGATGTGGACATCTTCGCCAACGACTGACCTTGCCTTGACGCACTGACCGCGCCGCCCTGGCGTGGTCGCGATCAAATACCAAGCCCTCCTCGCGAGGGCTTGTTTTTGCCCTGACTCTGGGCCCATACCTGAGAAAACACCATCATGTGGAAAATTGTCGTCGGATTTATCCTGTTTGCCGCCTTGGCCCTGTACATGCTGAGCAAGGGCGGCAACATCGACATGGGCGGCGAAAAGCACGGCGCTGAAGCCACCCATGTGCCCGAGACCGCCGCTTCGGCACCGTCTGCACCTGCCGCAGCGGCACCATCAAGCGCCGCCAGCAAGTAAGCAGAATTCGCAAGACCAACGTAGCGGGAGACTTGCCCGACAAGTCTGTGTATGCTGCATCGCATCATTCAATCTTTGAATGATGCGATACGTCGATTCAATTGGACGCATGCACAGGGCTGACTCGATACTGCTGGGCCGGGTTTCAACCCTTGACCTGATGCTGGAAGCCCTATGAATTTGCCCAAGCCATCTCCCGCTATCAGCGTTGTAACGCTGGGCAGCGTCGACGACATGCGCGAGCGCATCCGCAAGAAAAGCCGGCTCAAGGGCCGCCAGGCTGATGAGGCATCGCTGCTGGAGGTGCAAGCCCTGATTGGTGCTGCGCCTCACCGGCGCGACCTGCTGATCGAGCACCTGCACCGGCTCAACGACACCTACCGCGGGCTGCATGAGCGCCACCTGACGGCATTGGCCAAGCTGATGAACCTGCCGCTGGCCGAGGTGTACGAGGTGGCCACCTTCTACCACCACTTCGAGGTGCTGCGCGGCGATGACCCAGGCCCGGCGCTGACGGTGCGGGTCTGCGACGGCCTGAGCTGCGAGCTGGCCGGTGCGCGTGAACTGATGGCTCGGCTGCCAGAGATATTGGGTGCCGAGGTGCGGGTGATTGCCGCGCCCTGCCTGGGCCGCTGCGAGCAGGCGCCGGTGGCGGTGGTGCACCAAAACCCGGTGCCGCAGGCCACGCCAGCATCGGTGGCTTTGGTGGTCAAATCGGCTGCAGCCCTTCACCCGCTTGCCTCGAGTGCTACTGTTTTTGAAGCATCGGCATATGCCGAGGCGTCCGTCTCGCCGCTGCCACAAGCCACGCAGGTGGCGCCCGGCTACACCGGTTACCAGGCTTATCGCGCTCAGGGCGGCTACGCGCTGGCGGCAGCGCTGGCC
>RFWA01000613.1 GCA_009922295.1 Betaproteobacteria bacterium | reverse complement strand
CAGCGTCCCGGATCCCAGGGCGGCGGCGTTGCCAGCCTGGACGGTACCGGCGGAGAGGGTCAGGCCGCCCGAAAAGTCATTGGCGCCCGAGAGCTTCACGATACCCGCACCCGTCTTGGTGATCGAACCCGCGCCCGTGATCACGCCCTGGAAGATCGCGATCGAGTTGGAAAGCGTTGCATCGAGCGTCGCGGTGTTGTTCACCGTGATGGTGCCGGTACTGAAGGTCGTCGTGCCTACGTCAGCCATGCCGAGCGTACCAGTGCCGGTGGCGGCTACACCGGCCGTACCAGTACCGATTTGGCCGAAGAAGCCAAAGTCTGCGGTGGTTCCAGTAGTGTCCTTAAGATGCCATGTGCCGGCGGTTCCAGTAGCTCCGTAGCCCACCAATCGGAAAGTAACTGTTGAGTTGGCAGCAATACCTTGCAGGGCTGATATCCCACTTAAATCAATAATACCGGGAGTAATAGAAGTGCTGGTAAGAGCTAATGTAGTGATATCGTTGTAATTACCGGCACCAATTTTATATTGCCACAGGATGTTCCGTGCGCCGGTGCTTGAGCGAATGTAGTTTGAAGCAAGAACGCTTTGGATGTTCAGTAGGGACGTCGTGCTGATGTCTACGGTTACGAATGCCGAAGCGGCTATTGCGTCCGATGCGGCGGTGTAGACGGTATTAGCTACCCCCCAGGCAGATGAAGCGCCTCCAGCTGTTAATGCAGGGGTGCGCGTGAGCCCAGTGGTGGTAATACTGCCAGCCGCAGCGGATGAGGCGGCGAGTGGGGTAGTGCTGGTGGCGCCATTCAAATCCCACGTCAAAAGATTGGCTGCAGCTGCGTAGCTCGACGAATCGTTGGTCGCAGCCGTGCCGATGACGATGTTGTTGGTGGTCGTGGCTCCGTTGCCTCCAAGAACGGAACCGGCGGAGAGGGTGACGGTTCCGGAACCGAGCGCGCCGGTGGTGGCAGCCTTGACGACGCCGCCCGACACGTTGACGGCACCGGAGTAGGATGAGTTGTTATTTCCGCCGAAGGAAAGGGTGCCAGTGCCGCTCTTGTTCAAGGCGCTGCTGCCGGTGAATGTTCCCGTGAAGCTGCTGACGGCGGGGCTGGTGTTGGTGACGGTGATCGCGGCATTAGCGTTAACGGCTCCGCTGCCCGACAGGCTGCCGAGGGTCTCGGCAACGTTCACGTTGACCGTTCCGTTGGCGGCCAGGTTGGTGATGGTCTGGACGGTACCGAGGGTCAGCGTGGCGCCAGATGTGACGGTGATGTCGCCCGAGATCACCCCCGCTCCACTGGTGACAAGCGACCCCGCGTTGACGGTCGTGGTGCCGGAGTAAGTATTAGCGCCGGTCAGGGTGAGGGTGCCCGCGCCGGCCTTGATGATCGAACCGGTGCCGGTGATTACGCTGGTAAGGGTGGCGACGCTTCCTACGCCGAAGGTGCTATCCGTGCTCTGGTTGATGGTCAGAGTCGTGCTGTTGAGGGTGAGAGTCTGGGCAATCGTGCCGGTGAGTGCCGCCCAGGAGCTGGTCAGCGTGCCGATCGACTGTGCAGCGTTATTCAGGATGACTGTCGTCGCGTTGGTACTGGTCTGGGAAAGCGTCAGGTTACCCGTGCCCAAGGCTGAGCCGCTATTGACCGTGAGCGTACCGTTGCCGATTTGGGTCGTACCAGTGTTGGTGTTGGCCGTGCCGGAGAGCACAAGGTTACCGGATGCTTGTTTTAGTAGATTTCCGGATCCGGTGAAGTTACCCGCAAGAGTGAG
>RFWA01000612.1 GCA_009922295.1 Betaproteobacteria bacterium | reverse complement strand
GCCCAGCCCTGCAAGTCGTCATGGGCCGGTCTTTTGATAATTTTACGCGTCAATTGGAATACTCTACCCTACCCCTAAAGGGCTTTAAGCCGCCTTTTCCAGCTGGAGGCAGACTTCGTCGATCAGGAAAGCGGGCGTCGAAGCGCCGGCAGTCACCCCGACGATGCCGAAACGCGCCAGCGCGGCGAAATCGAGTTCGGCGGCGGTCTCGACGTGGAAACAAGGGAGCCCCTGAATCTCGACGAGCTTGGCCAGTTTGACGGTGTTCGCGGAATGGCGACCACCAATGACGACGATGGCTTGGCAGCCCTGCTTCTGGAGTTCGAGGATATCCGCCTGTCGGTCCTTGGTGGCGCCGCAGATGGTATCGAAGACGAGCGTCGGCGCAAAGCGGGCCTTCAGGCGCGCGGCGAAGCGGTTCTGTGCGACCGATTCACCGACGCGACCTTTGCTTACCAGGGCGGCGGGCGCGGTTTTGATCTCGAAATGCTCTCATTTTTAGAGCAGAAAGTGCAGGCGCGACAAGGGCTACAGGCTAATTTGATTCGCCAACCTGACCTGACAGTGTGGTTTGACCTGGCGCCTGAAGTGGCGGCGGTTCGGCTTGCAGGCGCGCGTCTGCCCGATCGTTTTGAGGCACAGCCCTTGGAGTTTTTCCGGCGGGTGGCGCACGCTTATGGCCAACGTGAACAGGCCGCCCCGGGACGATTTGCCCGCATAGACGCAAATCAGCCGCGTGATGCGGTTTGGCTGGCAGTGCAGCAGGCGGTGCAAGCGCGGGGCTGGTTGCCATGAGCGCGGTGCCACCCTGGATAGCGGCACAGGCCAGCCAGCTGCTCACCCAGCGCGGGCACGCCTGGCTGCTGGCTGGACCGTCGGGTTTGGGTCAATATGATCTGGCCCTGGCCCTGGCCAGCGCCTGGCTGTGCGAGCAGCCCAGCGGGGAGGGCGCTTGTGGCCAGTGTGGCAGCTGTCATGCTGTGGCGGTACGCACCCACGCCGACCTCTGTGTTCTGATGCCCGAGACCCTGATGCTGACACTGGACTGGCCTCTGGGCGAGAAGGTCCAGTCCGAATTGGATAGCGCCAAGCGCAAGCCCAGCAAGGAGATTAAGGCTGAGGCCATGCGCGACGCCATTGAGTTCAGCCAACGCACCAGCGCCCGAGGTCGCGGCAAAGTGGTGTTGGTGTACCCCGCTGAGCGCATGAACCATGTGACTGCCAACGGATTGCTAAAAACCTTGGAGGAGCCCTCAGGCGACCTGAAGTTTGTGCTGGCCAGTGAGGCGGCGCACCAGTTGCTGCCGACTGTGCGCAGCCGCTGCCTGTGGCACGCGATGGCCTGGCCATTGGCGGAACAGGCGCTGGCTTGGTTGCAAGGGCAGGGCGTGCCGTCGGCCCAGGCAAGTATTTTGTTGCGCGCCGCTGGCGGGCGGCCCCAGGACGCCTTGCAGTTTTTTCAGTCGGGTCGAGATGCGGCCGTCTGGCAGGCGCTGCCAGCGGCTGTGGCGCGGGGTGAGTTGGCGGTTTTTAAAGACTGGGCGCCGGCGCAGGTGGTGGACGCGCTGCACAAGCTATGCCATGACACACTGGCAGTTCTCGCCGGTGCCAGCCCGCGCTTCTTTGAGTCGGCGCTGTTGCCCAAAGCCGGTTCGCTGCGCGCACTGAGCGACTGGAGCCGCGCGCTGACGGCCACCAGCCGAACCGTGGAGCACCCCTACAACGCTGGCCTGATGCTTGAAGCCCTGGTGAGCCAGGCCCGCATTGCGC
>RFWA01000611.1 GCA_009922295.1 Betaproteobacteria bacterium | reverse complement strand
CGGTTCACCGTGTCCAACGAATGCGGCCTGCCGACTGATGTGAAGCAGGATTACTTCCGGGCCAGCGAGGCAGACATTGAGGTCAACACCATCTCGCCCACGGGCTACCCGATGCGTATGCTCAAGAGCACACCTGCCATCGGTGCCGGTATCCGGCCCAATTGCGAAGCCTATGGCTACCTGCTTGACGGTAACGGGAGTTGCGCTTACATCACCGCCTACAACCGCGAGGTGGCGCTGCACCCTGACGTCAAGACGATCAAGGTGATGGACAAGACCTGTCTGTGCACGCACATGCGTAATTTCAACTGCTGGACCTGTGGGCATTACACCTACCGACTCAAAGACACCACGCACCGCCTGCCAGACGGCAGCTATCAAACCCTGAGCGCAGAGCATATTTTCAAGGACTACCAGTTCAGCCGCGATCACCAGGTGGCACTGCCGGTCTCAGCTGACACCGGGGGTGTGCGACTCAGCGGCAGTATCAGTGCCTGACCCGACTGCGGTCTTCCACCCCCTGTGGCCCGTTGTGCAAGTTGCTCAGCACATGCTCTTGGTGCAACAGTTGCCAGGACAGCATTTTTTGCGCCATCACCAGCAGCACCCCTTGGCAGGCCGAGTCTTGAGCCAGGTTGTGCATTTCGCTCGGGTCTTCCTGCAGATCAAATAGCAGGGGGGGTAGGGCGGCAAAATGCACATATTTCCAGCGCTGGCCGCGAATGATGGCCAGCTGGCACTCATCTGGCAGAAGCCCTAAGGCTGATTCTCCGTCGTAGCTGCTCCAGGGACTGCTGCGGTAATCAAGCGCCATATGGACCTCTTCACGCCAGTGGGACGGCGTGCCGTCACCGAGGAACGGCACCAGTGACCGGCCGTCACACTGTGCCGGTATCGCGGTTCCTAACCAGTCCAGCACGGTGGGCATCAGGTCTACCGACTCAGTGAACGCATCCACCTGGCGGCCACGACCGGCATCAGCCACATGACGCGGGTCGCGGATGATCAGTGGGATGTAGAAGCTTGCGTCAAAGTACAGCTCCTTGCCCCAGGTGTAGTGATCGCCGCCCATTTCGCCGTGGTCACAGGTGAAGACAATCAGCGTGCTGTCGTACTCGCCAGTGGCTTTCAGGTGCGCGACGATGCGGCCTACCGCATCGTCCACCTCGTTCATCATGCCGTAGTAGCAGGCACGCATCTGGCGCAGCTCAAGCTCGGGCATGTGAACCAAGTTGTTGGGGTTGTGCTCGTCATAGTGGTTGGGGCGGTCGAAGCTCTTGATCCACTGCGCCAGGTGCGGGTGCTGGGCGGCTTCCAGCTCAGGGGTGGCGCGTCGATTTGGTAGCGACACACTGGCCGGGTCATACAGACCGTTGTAGGGCTCGGGCGCGATCACTGGCGGATGAGGCCGCAAAAAGACGCAGTGCATGAACCAGTCTTCATGTCGGTGGTCACCCAGCCAATGGATCACCTGATCTGCGGTTGGTAAATGTCCTCGCGGCCCTGAAACTGGTAGCCCTTGGCGCGCAGGTCGTTCATCCAGGCGCTCATGTAGTCCGGGAACAGCAGACCGATGCTGTAACCCGGCAACGGGCCCTCATAGGTGCGCAGCGATGGGTCAGCCGGGTCACGGCTACGGGGGTCGGCGCTGGTGTCGGTGTAACCAAAGAGTGTGGGTTCGAATCCCAGTTTGCGAACTTCTTTCGCCAAATTGGTGTGGCGATGGTCCAGGGGCGTGCCATTGCGCCCGGAACGGTGGTTCATCAGGTA
>RFWA01000062.1 GCA_009922295.1 Betaproteobacteria bacterium | reverse complement strand
GCATTTTGAAGGCCGAGGACTTAAAGCAGGTCAATACGCTGCTGGCCAATTAAGGCCGCTACCGCAGCAGCGGTGCGTTGCGCCGCGCCGCTGTGGGCACTGGCAAAGCGGTCTGCGGCGGCTGCCATTGCAGACCTGCGCTCAGGCTGGGCCAGCAGGTCTTGTGCAGTAACCAGCGCCTCGGCCAGTGAGGCAACAGTCTTGGCTGCGCCAGCCGCTGCGGCCAGTCTGGCGGCCTCGGCAAAATTGAAGGTGTGCGGGCCCATCAGCAGCGGGCAGCCGCAGGCGGCGGCCTCGATCAGGTTTTGTCCGCCCAGCGGCTCAAAGCTGCCGCCCAGCAGCGCCACATCGGCCAGGCCGTAATAAAACGCCATCTCACCCAGGGAATCACCGAGCCAGATCGTCGGCGGCTGCCCGGCAGCACTTCCTCCAGAACCAGCCCCATTCGCCTCAGTGGGCGGCCATGGACCGCCCTGGCTGCGCCGGACCAGCGCAAAACCCCGGGCCTGCACCAACGCAGCCACTGCGTCAAAGCGCTGCGGGTGGCGCGGCACGATCAGCCACTGCAGCTGATTTGCTACTGATTCAATAGCTAAAACTCCATTATCCACGGGGCCTAGAGGCCGATTTTCCTCAAGAATATCGAGCAGCTGTGCCTCTTCCTCGTCGCGCGAACTCGCCAACATGGCGACCGGTCGGCCCAGGCTGACACGCCCCTCCCGGCCTGCGGCCACTTGGGAGGCATCAGGCTCGGCGTCGAACTTGAGGTTGCCAAAGACACCCTGCACCGGCGAGCCCAGAGCCTGCAGGCGGCGCGCATCGTCCGGCGCCTGAGCCCAGACCGCCGCGAGCGCCCGGTAGGCTGGGTGAGCCAGCCAGGCCAGCCGCTGCGCGTTGTGAAATGACCGCTCGCTCAGGCGGGCATTGGCCAGCACCAGCGGCACACCCTGATGCTGGCAGGCCGCAACCAGATTGGGCCAGACCTCGGTCTCCATCAGGATACCGATATCTGGCCGGAACTGCTCCACAAACCGCCGCACCGGGCCAGGGCTATCCCAGGGCAACCACACCTGTGCGTCACCGGCTTGCAACAGCCGTGCGCCCTCGGCGCGGCCAGTGGCGGTGCCGTGGGTCAGCAGCAGCCGCATGCCGGGCAGGGCCTGACGCAAGAGTACGATCAGCAGCGCGGCGGTGCGGGTCTCACCCAGCGACACCGCATGCACCCAGACAGTGGGCCCAGGCGCAGCCGGCCAGGCGCTGGCGTATTCGCCAAAGCGCTCCGGCACCGCCTCTGCGTACAGGGGTTCTGCCAAGGCCCGGCGCGCGAGCTTGCGCCGCAAACCGGGTTGCGCCAGGACCATCAGGAGAGAGTAGAGCCAGCGCATCAGGTCGGCACCACGACCGGGCTGACCACCGGGCACACCATCTGCCAGGCCTGCCAGACCTGGTCCACTGTGGGGCTCGGCGTGCCCAGCACACTGCACTGCAGTGGCCCCGGCGCCGGCCCGGTGCGCCAGGCGGTGTCAAAGTTGTAGATCTGCACATGCGGCAGGCCAAGCGCCACGGCGATGTGGCTCAAGCCGCTGTCCACCCCGATCACTCCTGCACATGAAGCCATGGCGTCGGTCAAGGCGTCAAGCCCCAGCCGGGGCCAGATCTGGGCGCCGACCAGCGGCTGCGCGATGGCCTGGGACTGCTGCAGTTCGGCGTCATTGCCGTGCGGCAGCGCCAAGGTGTAGCCCTGCGCGACAAGTCGCTGGCCCAAGGCCTGCCAGGCTGACAGAGGCCACTGCTTGTCGGCGCGCGAACTGGCGTGTGCCAGCAGCACCACCTGCGGCACCAGCCTCGACAACGCTTCTTTTTCAATAGCAATATCCTCAAGCTGGGTAAGGGCCAGCAGCCCAAATGACACTGTATCAGGTAGGGCATAGCCCAGCCCGCTGGCGCACAGGGCACGGCTTCGGGCCACCGCGCCCATGTGCGGCGGCAGCGCCACGCGCTGGTGGGCCACCCAGCGCGTCGGTGATTCATACGCCGAACCATCGCTGCGATTGGCCAACGCCACCCGGCGTCCGCCTGGCGCCAGCCGCGCCAACCAGGCCACCAGTGCAGATTTGCTCAGGCCCTGCAGGTCGATCACCCGGTCATAGGCCGCGGCCTGCAGCTCGGCGCGAAAGGCCCGCCAGCCGCTGCGGGTGGCAGCCGCCAGCGGGGCGCTGCGCCAGCGCCGCAAGTCACATTCGATCACCCGCTGCACCCCGCTGCAGCGGCGCAGCAGCGGCGCAAAAGCCGGCTCCACCACCCAGTCGATCTGAGCCTGAGGCAAGGCCCGGCGCAGGTCCTGCACCGCCGGCATGGCGTGCACCACGTCGCCAAGCGAAGACAGCTTGACGATCAGAATTTTCAATGTGCCGCCTGATCCATCGTCGCGTCGGGCTTGACAGTGCGCAGCAGCGCCAGCATCTCGGCCTGGATGCGTGCCAGGGCTTCAGGCGTATGGCCTTCAAAGCGCAGCACCAACACCGGCGTGGTGTTGGAGGCGCGGATCAAGCCAAAGCCGTCGGGCCAGTCGACCCGCAACCCGTCGATCAGGTTCACCACCGCCGGCGCAGCAAACTGCGCCTGTGCCTGCAGTTGTTCCGCCAGCCGGTGCGGCTCGCCCTCGGCGCACTTGACATTGAGTTCAGGCGTGGAAAAACTGCTTGGCAGGGCATTGAGCACCACATTGGCGTCGGCGCTGCGGCTCAAAATTTCGAGCAGCCGGCCGCCGGCGTAGGTGCCATCGTCAAAGCCGAACCAGCGCTCTTTGAAGAAAATATGACCGCTCATCTCGCCGCCCAAGGGGGAATCGAGCTCCTTCATGCGCGCCTTGATCAGTGAATGACCGGTCCGGTACATCAGCGGCTGGCCGCCGGCGGCCACAATCGCCGGCGCCAGGCGCTGCGAGCATTTCACATCAAACAAAATGGTACCGCCCGGCACGCGCGACAGCACGTCCTGCGCAAACAGCATCATCTGGCGGTCCGGGTAGATGTTGTTGCCCTCGCGGGTGACGATGCCCAGGCGGTCGCCGTCGCCGTCAAAGGCCAGTCCCAGCTCCGCGTCGCTGGCCTGCAGAGCGGCAATCAGGTCGCGCAGGTTTTCGGGCTTGCTGGGGTCGGGATGGTGGTTGGGGAAATTACCGTCGACCTCGCTGTACAGCTCGGTCACCTCGCAGCCCATGGCGCGCAAAATGCCGGGCGCTGAGGCGCCAGCAATACCGTTGCCCGAGTCCACCACAATCTTCATGGGCCGCGCCAGCCGGATGTCGCCGACGATGCGCGCGCGGTAGGCCGGCAGCACATCCACCGTGCGCACCGCGCCGCCGGCCCGCAATCTCCAGCTTTCAGCGGCCATCATGTGGCGCAGCGCCTGGATCTCCTCGCCAAAAATGGCGCGGCCGGCCAGCACCATCTTGAAGCCGTTGTAATCGCGCGGGTTGTGGCTGCCGGTGAGCTGAATGCCGCTGCGGCACAGGGTGTTGGCGGCAAAGTACAGCATGGGCGTGGTCGCCATGCCAATGTCAATCACCGCAACGCCGCTGGCGACCAGGCCGCGAATCAGCGCAGCCACCAGGCTCGGGCCGCTCAGCCGGCCATCCCGCCCCACCGCGACTGTAGTCTCACCCTCGGACAGTGCCACCGTACCAAAGGCGCGGCCCAGCGCCTCGGCCAGGGCCTCGTCGATGGCGGCGGGCACGATGCCGCGGATGTCGTAGGCTTTGAAGATCGCTGCGTCGAGTTGCATGAAAGCTTTACCTGGTCTGGCGTTGTTTTGTGACGAAGATTGTAGGGCGCTCCCGCCGCCCAACCGGGATTGCGCGCTTGGGCCCACAGGTCCGAAAACGGCCATTGGCCAGGCACTCGGCGCGTATCATCAGCCGCATGACAGCCGCACCCCAAGAGCCAGACAACGATGCCTGCTACCGCGCACTGCTGGCCCGCGACGCGCGCTTCGACGGCTGCTTTTTCACCGGTGTGAGCTCGACCGGCATCTACTGCCGCCCCGTCTGCCGGGCACGTACGCCGCGCCGCGACAACTGCCACTTTTTCACACTGGCCGCCCAGGCTGAGCGGGCCGGTTTCCGGCCCTGCTTGCTTTGCCGGCCCGAACTGGCACCGGGCCGCCTGAACCTTGTGCCCGGCGCCGCACCCTGGTCCGCGCACGATGCGGCTGGCATCCTGGCCGTGCAGGCGGCACAGCTGCTGGATGCAACCCCGCTGGCCGGCTCTACCCGAACCGGCATGACACAGCTGGCCCAGCGGCTGGGTGTGAGCGACCGCCACCTGCGGCGTATTTTCGAGGCGCAGCTGGGCGTGTCGCCACTGCAATACCTGCAAACCCGGCGCCTGCTTTGCGCCAAGCAGTTGCTGACCGACACCACCCTGCCGGTACCCGACGTGGCCCGCCTGAGCGGCTTTGGCAGCCAACGCCGATTTCATGCGGCCTTCAGCAGCCACTACGGCCTGAACCCGTCCGGCTTGCGCCGTGGTAACGCAGTGGTGCCCACCAAGCCCGGCCTGCTGCTTCGACTGGCCTACCGCCCGCCCTATGACGCAACAGCGATGCTGGCCTTTTTTTCCCAGCGGCAGCTCGACGGCGTGGAGGCAGTGACGGGTGATGCGGCGACACCCGCGTTGGCCCGAACCGTCACACTCAGTCAGGCTGGACTCCACCTGAACGGCTGGGTGCAGGCCCAGTTTGAACCGAACCGTGCCCGGCTGAACCTGTGGGTGAGCGAGTCACTCCAACCCCTGCTGCCGCTGCTGCTGGCCAAGGTGCGCGCTTGGCTGGATCTGGACGCCGACCCGCAGGCCATCAACGCGCAGCTGCACGCCCATTTTCCGATGGGTGACGGCCTGCGCCTGCCCGGCACGCTGAACGGCTTTGAGCTGGCAGTGCGCGCCGTGCTGGGGCAGCAGATCAGCGTGGCCGCTGCGCGCACTCTGGCCAATCGACTTGTGGCGCAATGGGGCGAGCCACTGACCACGCCGGTCATGGGGCTGAATCGCCTGTTCCCCAGCCCCGAGGCTTTGGCCCAGGCCACCGGCGATGCACTTGGCGCGCTGGGCCTCACCCGCCAAAAACAGGTCGCCATCCAGGGCATTGCCCAGCTGCTGCAAAGCGGCCAGTTGCGGCTGGAACCCGGCGCCGACGTGGCTGCCACGATGGCCTCGTTGCGCGACCTCCCCGGTGTGGGTGACTGGACTGCTCAGTACATCGCCATGCGGGCGCTCAGCTGGCCCGACGCCCTGCCTGCCAGCGACGTGGCGCTGCACCGGGCGCTGGGCCTGCAAGGCCAAACCCGAGCGGCGCAGGCCACACTGGCGCTGGCACAGGCCTGGCAACCCTGGCGCAGCTATGGCGTCGTCCGCGCATGGGCCAGCCTGCAGCCGGCTACCCACGCGGCGCCAACCCCCTGATTGATTCAAAAAATATAGCAAACTATCCATATTCAATAAGGCCTGGAGGCCTAAAACACCATGAAGTTTTCTGACTCACTGTTGTGCACCACCGTACCCAGCCCGCTCGGCCCCATCGTGCTGGCAGCCACCGACCTGGCGCTGGTGGGCCTGTGGTTTGACGGCCAGCGGCACCAGCCCGATGCCAGCCGCTGGCAGCAGGCGCCGGCGCACCCTCTGATGGCCCAGGCCAGCGCCCAACTCAGCGATTACCTGGCCGGGCGGCGCAAGCAGTTTGATCTGCCGCTCAGCGTGGCTGGGGGCAGTGCCTTCGAGCAGGCGGTTTGGCTTGCGCTGATGGACATTCCTGTAGGCGGCACCTGCAGCTACAGCACGTTGGCAGCGGCCATCGGCCGACCCAAGGCGGCGCGCGCTGTCGGTTCGGCGGTCGGTCGCAACCCATTGAGTATCATCGTGCCCTGCCACCGCGTGCTCGGCAACGGCGGCGCCCTCACCGGCTATGCCGGCGGGCTGCCGCGCAAAGTGGCGCTCTTGCAGCTCGAAGGCGCAGCATTTGCGCCAAGCCCCACCCTCGGCCAACCGGGGCAGTCTTCCCTGTCTGCCCGGCCTGCCCCTTGAAAGCCCTGCTTGAACATTCTCCCGGCCCAAAAGCCATGGCAACTTGAATTTTTGCTGCTCGCCGCCCTGTGGGGTGGCTCTTTTCTGTTCATGAGGATCGCCAACACGGAATTTGGCGCCCTGCCCACGGTGGGCGTGCGCGTGGCCGTGGCCAGCCTGTGCCTGCTGCCACTGCTGCTGTGGCAGGGCCACGGGCGCACGCTGCTGCGGCACTGGAAGCAACTTTGGTTTGTCGGCATGCTCAACTCGGGCATTCCCTTCGCCTGTTTTTCCTTTGCCCTGCTGTCCATCAGCACCGGCCTGTCGGCGATTCTGAACGCCACCGTGCCGCTGTTTGGCGCGCTGATTGCCTGGGTCTGGCTGCGTGACCGGCCCGGCGGCAGCCGCATTCTGGGCTTGGCCATCGGCTTTCTGGGGGTGGCGATGCTGGCCTGGGACAAGGCCAGCTTCAAACCCGACGCCAGCGGCCTGAGCACCGGCTGGGCCATTTTGGCCTGCCTGCTGGCCTGTGTCTGTTACGGCATCTCGGCCAGCTACACCAAACGCCACCTGGCCGGCTTGCCCACCCTGGTCACGGCCGCAGGGAGCCAATTCGGCGCCGCGCTGGGGCTGGCGCTGCCCACCTGGTGGCTCTGGCCGGCCCAGACGCCCGGCCGCTCGGCGTGGATGGCGGTGCTGGCGGTGGGGGTGTTCTGCACTGGCCTGGCTTATGTGCTGTTTTTCAGCCTGATCGCCAAGGTGGGACCAGCCCGCGCCATTACCGTGACCTTTGTGGTGCCCGTGTTCGCGGTGGTCTATGGCGCCCTGTTTCTGGGTGAAACCGTCACGCCATGGATGCTGTTCTGCGGCGTGATCATCATCTGCGGCACAGCCCTGTCAGCCAACCTGATCCGGCTGCGCTAGGCGCCTAGTCGCCGCCACGGAACCACTGAACTACCCACAACACCAGGGCCGAGAGCACCACCGGCAGCGAGAGCGCGATGAACATCACGGCAGTCCGAAAAAACGTCGACAGGTCGGCGAACCAGAGCTTGGCCAGCTCGAAAAGATCAACATCCCAAAAATTTTTTTCCTCGCGCATGGACTCACGATAACCGGGCCCGGTCGTCCTGTAAAGCCGGAACTGCTGGCTAGAATCAAGCGGCCAAAGAACGGGCTCAGCCCGAGGCCCAGTCTGCGGCCGATTCAGCGCATTCGATCTGGAGCAAGCACCGTGACCCTCACCATTGAACACCTCAATGCCGCCACACCGACAGAATTCATCGGTTTGCTGGCGGGCGTGTATGAACACTCCCCCTGGATTGCCGAGCGCGCCGAGCCGCGGCGCCCTTTTCGCGGACTGGCTCAGCTCAAAAATGCCTTGGTTCAAGTGGTCCGCGAGGCCGATCGGTCCGCCCAGCTGGGCCTGATCCGGGCCCACCCCGAACTCGCCGGCAAGGCCATGGCAACCAACACCTTGACCACCGAGTCCACGAACGAGCAAACCAAGGCCGGCCTGACGCACTGCACCCCAGACGAGCTGGCGCGCATCGGGCAGCTCAATGCCGATTACGGCGCCAAGTTCGGCTTCCCCTTCATTTTGGCGGTCCGCGGGCCCCGCGGCCTGGGGCTCAGCAAGGCCGATATCCTTGCCACGTTCGAGCGCCGGCTTGGCCATCACCCCGACTTCGAACTCGCCGAAGCCCTGCGCAATATCCACCGCATTGCAGAGATCCGGCTGGGTGACAAATTTGGCCACACGCCGGAACTCGGTCACCTGGTATGGGACTGGGCCGAGCAGCTGGCCACCCACAGTGACCCGGGCTATGCCGAGCGCGGCGAGCTGACTGTCACCTACCTGAGCGATGCGCACCGGGCCTGCGCCCGCCAACTCCAACACTGGATGCGTGAAGACTGCGGCTTTGACGAGGTCAGCATCGACGCTGTCGGCAATGTCGTCGGGCTTTACCACGGCACTGATCGGTCTGCCAAGCGGCTGCTGACCGGCAGCCACTACGACACGGTGCGCAACGGTGGCAAGTACGACGGCCGCCTGGGCATATTGACACCCATGGCCTGTGTGCGTGCCCTGCACCAGCAGGGCCGGCGCCTGCCCTTCGGCATCGAGGTGGTGGCCTTTTCGGAAGAAGAGGGCCAACGCTATAAAGCAGTATTCCTCGGCTCTGGCGCACTGACCGGCGACTTCGACCTTAACTGGCTGGCCCAGCGAGACGCCCAGGGTGTGTCGATGCGCGAGGCCATGACCCAGGCTGGGCTGGCCATAGACAGCATCCCAGCAGTCCGCCGTGACCCGTCGGCTTACCTGGGCTTTGTGGAGATCCACATCGAGCAGGGCCCGGTGCTCAATGAGCTCGACCTGCCACTGGGCATCGTGACCTCCATCAACGGCAGCCTGCGCTACCTGGGCCAAATGGTGGGCATGGCCAGCCATGCCGGCACCACACCGATGAACCGCCGCCGTGACGCCGCCACCGCCGCAGCCGAACTGGCGCTGTTCCTTGAACAACGCGCCGCGGCCGTGCCCGACCTGGTGGCCACCATGGGCCTGCTGGAAGTGCCCAACGGCTCCATCAATGTTGTGCCTGGACGCTGCAATTTCAGCCTCGACATCCGCGCCACCACCGACCCGGTGCGCGATGCCTGCGCCGCCGAGGTGCGCGCCGAACTTGCCAACATCTGCGACCGGCGCGGCCTGAGCTACTCGCTGGAACAGACCATGCAGGCGGCGGCCGCGCCCAGCGACCCGGCCTGGCAGCAACGCTGGGAACAGGCCGTACAAGCCATGGGGCTGACGCCTTATCGGCTGCCCAGCGGGGCCGGTCACGACGCGATGAAGCTGCATACCATCATGCCCCAGGCCATGCTGTTTGTGCGGGGTCTGAACGCTGGCATCAGCCACAACCCGCTGGAATCGATCACCAACCACGACACCGAGCTTGGCGTGATCGCCTTCCAAAACCTGCTTTCCCAACTTGCCACGGAGCTCTCATGACCCCACAAGCCGCTTACGAGGCCATCGACCGCTGGATCGACTCTCATTTTGACGAAGAGGTGGCGTTTTTGCAGGCGCTGATTCGGGTACCAACCGACACCCCCCCAGGTAACAATGCGCCACACGCCGAACGCACCGCCGAGTTACTGGCCGGCATGGGCCTGGTAGCCGAAAAGCATGCGGTGCCAGCCGCTGAGGTGCAAGCCGTTGGCATGCAAAGCGTAACCAACCTGATTGTGCGGCGGCGCTATGGCGACGGCCGCACCATCGCCCTCAATGCCCATGGCGACGTGGTGCCGCCCGGCGAGGGCTGGACCCACCCGCCCTACGGGGCGGAGATTGTCGACGGCCAGATGTATGGCCGCGCCACCGCCGTGAGCAAAGGCGACATGGCCAGCTTCACCTTCGCCGTGCGGGCACTGGAATCGCTGGGGGCCCCGCTCAAGGGCAGTGTCGAGCTGCACTTCACCTACGACGAGGAGTTCGGTGGCGAGGTCGGGCCAGACTGGCTCCTGAAAAATGGCCTGACCAAGCCCGACCTGATGATCGCAGCGGGCTTCAGCTACCAAGTGGTGGTGGCACACAACGGCTGCCTGCAACTTGAAGTGACGGTCCATGGCGACATGGCCCATGCCGCCATTCCCGACAGCGGTACCGACGCGCTGCAAGGGGCCGTGCAAATTCTCAATGCCCTGTATGCCCTGAACCACGACTACCTGCAGGTCAGCTCTAGCGTGGAAGGCATCACCCACCCCTACCTCAATGTGGGGCACATTCAGGGCGGCACCAACACCAATGTGATTCCCGGCACGGTGGTCTTCAAGCTCGACCGGCGCATGATCCCCGAAGAAGACCCGACCACGGTGGAGGCCTCGCTGCGCCAAACCATCGCGCAAGCAGCGGCCAGCTTCCAGCCGCCCCGCGGCGGCCGGCAACTCAAAGTTGATGTGCGCCGCCTGCTGCTCTCACGCGCCATGAAACCCCTGGCCGGCAATAAGCCCTTGGTCGAAGCCATCCAAAAGCACGGCCAGGCCGTGTTTGGGGAGGCGATCCCGGCTGTGGGCACGCCCCTGTACACCGACGTACGGCTGTACGTGGAACGCGGCATTCCCGGCGTCATCTACGGCGCCGGCCCCCGCACCGTGCGGGAATCACACGCCAAG
>RFWA01000610.1 GCA_009922295.1 Betaproteobacteria bacterium | reverse complement strand
ATCACCTACCGGGAGCGTCGTGACTTGCTGATGGGGGCGTTTGCCAGGCATTTGCCACAGTTTCAGATCATGCCGTCACAGGGTGGCTCCGGCGCATGGGTTAAAGGCCCTGACGGTCTGAATTCACAGGTGTTGGCCAAAAATTGTGCTGCTCGTGGTGTCTTGATTGAGCCTGGTGAGATATTCTTTAAAAAATCTTCTGTTGCATGCCAGTCCTACTTCAGGCTGGGTTACTCAGCCATTCAGGGGAGCCTGATCGAAGCTGGAGTGCGGGAGATCGATATCGCCTTCAGAAGCATTTAATTTTAAGACTGCCACAGCAGTGGCTCAACAGCTCCAGCATCCGCGTTGGGATCAATTCGCTACAAAATCATATGACGCTTCGGGTGCGTTGCTGACAGCCAGATCGAAGTGACGCTTAAACGCATCGGATCATCAAGCGTAGTTCAAAATCAATTAGATTTCATCTGAAACGGTCGCCTGTGGTGGATGTTCGTGCGTCAGCCACCAAAACCGGGTCAAACCCAGCCGCCGTCCACCACAAAGTCTTGGGCCGTGCACATGGCGCTGTCGTCAGACGCCAGAAACAGCGCCATGCGGGCGATGTGCTCAGGCATCACCAACTGCGGCAAGCACTGGCCGCGCGCGATGTCGGCGCGGCCGGCGTCGGTCACCCACAGGCGCAATTGTTTCTCAGTCATGACCCACCCCGGCACGAGGGTGTTGACCCGGATGTTGAACGGGCCAAAATCGCGCGCCAGGCTGCGCGTGAGGCCCTGCACCGCCGCCTTGGCTGTGGTGTAGACCGGCATGCCCCCCATCTTGAGCATCCAGCTGACCGAGCCAAAGTTGACGATGGACCCGCCGCCGGCCTGGCGCATGTCGGCGGCCACGTCTTTAGCGGCAAAAAATTGGTGTTTGAGATTGACTGCAATGCCGGCATCCCAACTCTCGGGCGTGGTGTCCTCCACCTTGTGGCGCTGGTCGTTGGCGGCGTTGTTGAGCAGCACGGCAATCGGGCCAAAGTGCTGGCGCACCGCGTCGATGCCACGCGTCAGGGCGGCTATGTCCATCAGATCGGCCGGAACAAACAAAGGTGCGTGGTGGGACCCGGCCAGGCGTTGGGCCAGCGCGGTACCGGCGCCGGCGTCAATGTCCAAAAAACCCACCCGGGCGCCCTGCGCCGCAAACTGTTCGACCAGGCAGGCACCGATGCCGGTGGCGCCGCCGGTGATCAAAACAGTGCGGTCTTTCAGGCTGGGGTAGTGGGCGAAGGTGGTCATGGATTTGAAATTTCTGTGAATGTTTTAGGCCTCTAGGCCACGTGATTACTAGGGTTATAGCTATATAAATCATAGCATTACTCAACTTAGCCCTGTCACCGGCGACTCGGGCAAGGTGACCGTGGTTTTGTCATGCCGGATTGACTATTGGTTGGGCCGACGCCATGTCGAATGCTATATTGCCATTTGATCAGATCACACCACCCTATGCGTCTCACCACCGATCAAATTCAGGCCATCCGTGACGCCGCCAGCAGCACCTTCGGCGACCAGGCAGCCGTATGGTTGTTTGGTTCGCGCGTGGATGACGCAAAAAAAGGGGGTGACATTGACGTTTTGGTGCGCCCGGCGCCGATGGCGGACGACGAACCCTTTGCCAAGAAAATCCGCATGTTGGTCCTGCTGGAACGCCTGCTTGGGGAGCGAAAAATCGATGTGGTCATAGAGCAAGCCAACGACCCCAGGCCGATCGTCGCGGTCGCCCACG
>RFWA01000609.1 GCA_009922295.1 Betaproteobacteria bacterium | reverse complement strand
CCGTTTCGTACCAGCCTTGAGCGCTCAGGCCAGGGGCAGTCGTCCTATGAACTACACGACGTTGACGTGGCCGATGCGGCCTGTAAGTGGCTGAGCCGGTATGCGCAACGCGCAGCCTCTGGTGACACGCAGGAGCACCCCTTTGCGCTCGGCGTAGGGCTCATGCTTCCGCACCAGCCCTACGTGGCGCGGGCCGAAGACTATCAGCCTTACGTTGGCAAAGTTGGTCTTCCGGAAATCCCACGCCCGCCAGAAGATCATGCCTACCTTCAGCATTGGCGCAACATCACTGGCATCGAGGCCGTGCCAGAAGATCAACAACTGCGCGCGCGCGCAGCCTACTACGGACTGACCACTCGGCTGGATGCGCTGGTGGGTAAGGTGCTGGCCCAGCTCGACGCGCTGGGCCTGGCCGACGACACGCTGGTCGTCTACAGCTCAGACCATGGCGACCAACTCGGCGAGCGTGGCCTTTGGTGGAAGCAGACTTTCTTTGACGAGTCGGCCAAGGTGCCACTGATCGTCGCTTGGCCCGGTGTCCTGCCGGCCGGCGAGCGCCGAGCGCAGGTGCTGAACCTGCTCGACATTGGGCCCACGCTGCTGGAGGCCGCGGGTGCGCCTGCCTTGCCTGGCGCCGACGGCAACAGCTTTCTTGCGGTTGCGCGTGACGCCGCAGCGCCGTGGCTCGATGTGAGCTACTCCGAATACTGCACAGACGGCTCCGCACGCTGGGATCAAGGCAATGCAGTGGTTCAACGCATGGTTCGCGCGGATCGCTGGAAGTACATCTACTACCACGGCTATGCCCCGCAACTCTTCGACCTGAAGACCGATCCGCAGGAGACGCGTGATCTCGCGCCTGATCCGGCGTACGCGCAACTCTGCCGGCAACTGCTGGCGCTTGTGCGTGCACGCTGGGACCCGGAACAGATTGCAAGCATCCTGGTCGCCAAGCGTGCCGAAAAGAGCCTGCTGGGCCAATGGTGGCGCACGGTACAGCCACCGGACGCGCACCGCTGGCAGCTCAAGGTTGAGGACAACTGGCTGGCACAGCCAGCTACCGATTGACAAATTGACTGCTCATTCATGAATAGCCCAGCCAATCGCATAGGTCGCACGCGCGAGCAGTCCGTCCCTTCATGGCCGCCGCACGCGCACGCACGCCCCGGTGCGCCAAACATTGTTGTGGTTCTGATGGACGACATGGGCTGGTCTGATCCAGGTTGCTTCGGCTCCGAAATCTCCACCCCCCACATAGACCGGCTCGCAGCGCAGGGCGTGCGCCTGACCCACTACACGACGCACGCGATCTGCTCGTCGGCGCGTGCGGCACTGCTCACCGGCTGCGACTCCCATCGGGTCGGTACGGGTTGGCTTTCAAACAATCATCCCGGTTACCCGGGCTATTCAGGCGAAATCCCGCTGGATGCGGCTACGCTGCCCGAAACGCTTCGGACAGCCGGTTACGAAACCATCATGGTGGGCAAGTGGCACAACACGCCGGTGGCCGACACGGTTTCCGGTGGATCTAAGCACAACTGGCCCACGCAACGTGGCTTCGATACGTTTTACGGATTCATGGCAGGCGAGGTGCATCACTTCTTTCCGGCACGCCTCATGCAGGACAACCAGTTGCTTCCGATCGATGCCTATCCGCCTGGCTACTACAGCGGCGACGATTGGATGGACCAGGGCATCAGATTCGTAAAGGAGCTGCGCGCCAGCCGACCCGCCAAACCGTTCTTCCTGTATGTCGCGAACAATGCAATGCATTCG
>RFWA01000608.1 GCA_009922295.1 Betaproteobacteria bacterium | reverse complement strand
CGCCCCTGGTCAAACAACTGGTAGGCGTAATAGCTCACAAAATTGGTGCTCTCATTGGGGCCACCTTTGGTCATCACCGCCACCACGGTGAAAGTCTTGAGGTACTGGATCAGGGCATAGACCGAGTTGACCAAGATCGCAGGGCGCAGTTGGGGAAACAAGACATGCCAGAAATGTTGCCAGGCGTTGGCGCCGTCAATCTGGGCGGCCTCGCTCTGGCCTTTATCGCATAGCGCCAGGTTGGCCCAGAAGATCACCACATAAAAGCCGACGTGGTGCCACAGCTCGGCCACCAGCACGGCACCCAAGACTGTTGAGGTCGAGGCGATGCCGCCAAACAGCGGCAGCCCTAGTGCGTCCAACGCCGTGTTGATGGCGCCAAAGCTTTGGTCGTAAAGCCAGCGCCACACCACATAGCCGGCGATGTCGGGTGTGACCACCGGTAGAAACACCGCGACCTTAAAGAACAGTCGGCCGCGCCCTATCCATACAGACTGTAAAAGCAGCGCGTAAAGCAGGGCTGCCACGATGGTGCTGATTACCGCCAAGCTGGTGTAGGTCAGCGTGCGCAGCATAGAGCTCATGAAAATCGGGTCTGACCAAAGCACCGCGTAGTTAGCCCAACCCACCCATTTGGCTTGGGGTTGCAGCGTCGTCGCTGAAGCGGTGAACGACGTCTGCACCGCCAACACGATGGGCCACACGCCGAACACCAGGGTCAGCAGTGCGAATGGTGCAATAAACCACCAGAATACGCCCACGGCCGGGGCTGGCGGTAGTTGGCCTGACCGCACCATGTTCACCAGGATGGTCACCAGCTGGCCCCGGTGTCCGGGTGAAAAGCGTGCACCTGTCTGGGATGGACGGAGAAGGTCAGTTCGTCTCCCGTGGCCACGGGCAGGTCGGACGATGCTCGGCAGACCAGCGTTTGCTGGCCTACTTGCAGCGTCAGCAGTGTCTCTGCCCCCAAAGGTTCAACCAGTACGACCGGTGCTTGCCCAGTGAGCGCCTCAATGGGGGCTGGCCCAATCATCACATGCTCTGGCCGCACGCCCAGAACCATTGGCACTTGCTCAGGCCAGGGGGCTGCCCAGCCGGGTGGGCGTTGGCATGAGGCGCCACCACCCCACTCTATCGACTGGGGTGTCAGGGTGGCCGTCAGCCGGTTCATTGGCGGCGAGCCCATGAAGCCCGCTACGAACAAATTGTCGGGTTGGCGGTACAGGCGCGCGGGTGTGTCGTACTGCTGCAGTTGGCCGGCATTGAGCACTGCGATGCGGCTGGCCAGTGTCATGGCTTCCACCTGGTCATGCGTGACGTAAATGATGGTGGCACCCAAGCGCTGGTGCAGGCGCTTGATCTCGGCTCGCATGTCGGTACGCAGCTGTGCATCCAGATTCGACAGAGGCTCGTCAAACAGGAACACCTTGGGCTGGCGCACGATGGCTCGACCGATGGCCACACGTTGCCGCTGCCCACCGGACAGGGCGGCCGGCTTTCGATCGAGCAGGGGCCCGATTTGGAGCAGCTCTGCGGCGTCGCCCACCCTTTTGCGGATCTCGGCCTCTGGCGTGCGGCGCAGCCTCAGGCCAAAGGCCATGTTCTCCCGCACAGACTTGTGCGGGTAAAGCGCATAGTCCTGAAACACCATGGCGATGTCGCGCTCCCGCGCCGGCAGGTCATTGACCCGGACGCCACCGATGGCTATCTCGCCCTGGCTGATGGATTCAAGCCCTGCCACCATGCGCAGAAGCGTGGACTTGCCGCAGCCCGAGGG
>RFWA01000607.1 GCA_009922295.1 Betaproteobacteria bacterium | reverse complement strand
GGCCAGTCCAAGTTCGACAAATTGCTGCGCGCGGCGGTGCTGCTCAAGGGGCGGCCGTCTGCTGCCGCAGATCTGGCGGCACTGCGCACGGCTGCGCTGGCCGATCCACAGGGCACCCAACTCACCCAGCGCTGGGGCTTGTTGGGTCTGGCGGCGCCGTAGGCAATAACTCTGACGAAAACAACACGCATCCATGAATCGACAACAACTGCTGGGCAGTGCCGCCACCTGGTTCGACCAGGGCGGGCTGCTGAGCGCCATGCGCCACCGTGTGGCCTGTCCTACTGCCAGTGACAATCGCCCACCGCCAGAGGCGCTGGAGGCCTATCTCACTCAGCAGATGATGCCTTTGCTGCAGCCCATGGGCTTTGAATGCGCCGTGGTGGCCAACCCCGTGCCAGGCAATGGCCCGATGCTCATTGCCCGGCGTATTGAGGACCCGGCGCTGCCCACCGTGCTCAGCTACGGTCATGGCGACACGGTCAGTGGTCAGGACGCGTCGTGGCGGCAGGGCCTGTCACCGTGGACGCTGACTGTCGAAGGGGACCGCTGGTACGGTCGTGGGACGGCGGACAACAAGGGTCAACACAGCATCAACTTGGCTGCGTTGGGCCAGGTGCTCGAAGCACGTCAGGGCCGCTTGGGCTACAACGTCACGCTGCTGTTGGAGATGGGTGAGGAAACCGGTAGCCCCGGCCTGCGCGAAATATGTCTGCAACAACGCGACGTGCTGCGCGCCGACGTGTTTATCGCCTCCGACGGCCCGCGCGTGCATGCCGCCAAGCCCACGGTCTTTCTTGGCTCGCGCGGCATCATCAATTTCGCGTTGCGGCTGAAAAGCCGTGAACGGGCTTACCACTCGGGGAATTGGGGCGGCGTGCTCACCAACCCAGGTACCGTGATGGCGCATGCCGTGGCCTCGCTCACTGACGCCCATGGGCGCATTCTGGTCGAGGGCCTGCGGCCTGAGCCCCCGAGTGCAGAGATCCGAGCTGCGCTGCGCGGGGTGGCGATCGGTGGCGACGTCGATGACCCGGCCTTGAATGAGGGGTGGGGCGAACCAGGGCTATCGGCAGCCGAGCGACTGATGGCTTGGAACACCCTGGAGGTGCTGGCCCTGGGGTGTGGCGCACCCGAACGCCCGATCAATGCGATTCCGTCAGCTGCAGTGGCGCATTGTCAGTTGCGTTTCGTGCCGGGCACGCCCTGGCAAGATCTGCAAGCCATCGTGCAGGCGCACTTGAATGACCGCGGCTTTTCCGACATTGCGGTGGAGGTGATTGCCGCTACCCCAGCGACGCGCCTGGGTATGGACAGTCCCTGGATCGATTGGCTTTGCCAATCCATCGAGCGCAGTGTGAACAAGCCCGTCACCCTGCTGCCCAACCTGGCTGGCTCGCTGCCTAACGATGCTTTCGCCGAGATCCTGGGCCTGCCAACCCTCTGGGTGCCGCATTCTTACCCGGCTTGCGCCCAGCACGCGCCCAACGAGCACATGCTGGCCAGCGTGGCGCGCGAAGGGCTGCTGCTGATGAGTGGTTTGTTCTGGGACCTGGGCGAGGCGGATTCAGCACCCTGGCGAACCTGTTGACTGGCGCTCAGGCCATGCCATCTGCGCTCAGGTGCAGTTCAGCCGGTAGCGTTACCTCAAGCAAGGTCAGGTCATGGCTGGCCTCGGTCAGTGCATAGGGCACGCCATCGGGCAGGGTAATGCTGTCGTCGCTGGCCAGTGGGTAGGTCTGGCCCTGCGCCACCAGTCTGACCGTGCCTGACAGCACGAAG
>RFWA01000606.1 GCA_009922295.1 Betaproteobacteria bacterium | reverse complement strand
ACCGTGCCGAGTTGGCTCTTCAGGCGAGCCTTGTCGGCGGCCATGATTTGGTCTGCCATGGCTTTGCTGCTTTGCCCATCGACTGACACCACCGCCTCGCCGGGGTACAGGCGTCCCGTGTTGCTGGTCATCGGCACGACCACCACACGCGCCAAGTTTCTGTTGGCAGCGTCGTTGCTCACAATGACGGCAGGGCGTGTTTTGCGGATCTCTGTGCCAACCGATGGGTCGAACTCGACCCACCACACCTCACCGCGCCTCACTGCTCATATCCTTGGCCAATGCGTTGCTCCATTCTTGCGCTTGAGCCTCTCGAACGGCATCGGCCGCCATGGCGCGGTACCCATCATCCAGTGACGTGTCCAAGACGTGCGGGCGCAGCAGGTCTTCAATAAACTGGCTCATCCGGCGCTTGCCGATGGTGCGGTACAGGCCATCGTAAACAACCTCGTCCAGCGTGATGGTCATTCTTTTGTGCATGATTGGCTCCTTTAACACGTTGTACGTATAGCGCATTTTACCCGCACACTTTGCTGGATCAGGCCTGGCTCGCCAAACTTGGCTACCCAAGCTGCTTGCGCCAGTGGCGTACCAGACCATGTCGCCTTCGCAGCCTTCGGTTCAGGCCATATGAGGAAAGAAAGCCTTGCGTGCCTGCGCCTCCATCTCGGTTTTGAAGTTGAACTGCGCCTTGAGGACGTCAACGCGTTGTGCCGCTGGCCGGGCGTTGATCTCGTCCAGCAGGCGCTTGACTTGGAGCAGTTTGACCATGGCGTCGTCGCCCAGCACCAGATGTGCTGCGCGGGCCCAGCCCCACAGCGCCATGTCCACTAGCGAGTAGCTGTTGCCGACCATATGGCTTTGCTTTGACAGGTGGGCATCGACGATGCTCCAGTGCCGCCAGGCCTCAAAGTTGTAGCGCCCAATGGCACAGGGCACAGGGCATAGGCTCGGGCGCGTGCTCAAGTTATGTCGGAACTAAACCTGTGAATGAAGGCGACTGCGCCGATGTGCAGCGTCTCCGTGTCCACTTTTACCGCACCAAAGCTGTTGGATTGCAGGCTTTGCGCAATTACCAGCAATAAGATGCGCAGCACCATATTGAGCACAACCCCGTCGCGCTGCATGAAGTAGCGCAGCCGCTTCGGGACCGACAGCACCCACTGGCGCACCGGCAGGCGGGGAAAGACGTGATCCGTGAGGTGCGCCGCCGTCTCCACCATGCGCCGGGTGTTGAACGAGGGGCAGACGCCCCGGCCTTTGCAGGAATAGGCCACGAAGTAGTCGTGCCCGCAATCGTCACACCAGGCTCGGGCAAAGCCATTTGCAAAGATGCCGCATTCCAGATACTTGCGAAACGCTTGACGGACATAGGGCTTGGGGGTGTGGTGGTCGCCCTGGCCGTCGAACTGGCCGGCACTGGCCAACTCAAACCAGGTCTCAAAGTCCTCGGCTATGGTTTGGTATAGAAGCGTGCGCTCGGGGTGGCGCGGGTTGTAGAGTTTGGGTTTTGCGGCTGATGCGCCAGGGGCTGCGGCAGCCACGCTACGGCCCGCATGGTGGTGCGAATGGTGCCTTGCGTGCAACTGGGCTGTAGACGTGTGCATGGTGCAACGCCTTGATGGGCGTGGCATAGGGCACATAACTGTACACCCATACAGCTATCACCTCCGCAACAACTATTGCCGAGCCGCCAGACAGCAAAAAGCCCGAACTGGTGCCAGTTCGGGCTCGCTGCGTTGTTGTTGCAGGTAGGTCTACTTCCGCACCGGCGGTAAATCCGTGCAGCTGCCATGCGC
>RFWA01000605.1 GCA_009922295.1 Betaproteobacteria bacterium | reverse complement strand
TGCCAGCGCGGGGCACCTGGCCATGGAGTACCTCAAGCTCGCGACGGGCATGCAGATCACCCACATTCCCTACCGGGGTACCGGCCCCCAGCTGACCGACTTGCTGGCCGGCCGCACCGACGCCTCCTCGGCCGGTATGCCCGCGCTCGGCGCGCAGATCCGTGCTGGCAAGTTGCGAGCGATCGCGGTCGGTACGCAGCAGCGGATTCCCGCTTTGCCCGACGTGCCCACCGTGGCCGAACAGGGGTACAAGGACTTTGAGACCTCGCAGTGGTACGGCATTCACGCGCCGGCGGGCACGCCACCTGAGCTCGTTAAGCGCTTGCAGGAGGAGTGCTACAAGGCACTGCGGGCCAGTTCGGTTACGGAGCGTTTCGCCACCGACAACGCGATCGGCGGCGGCGGACCCTCGTCCGAATACGCCGCCTTTGTCAAAGATCAGCAACGGATCTGGAGCGATATCGTCAAGCGGGCCAATATCAAGCCCGATTGAGTCTGGGTGTGTCGGGGGACGTGGGCATGGATGGGTATATGCAGGTCGATGTGTTGGTGATTGGCGGTGGTAACGCTGCCTTGTGCGCTGCGCTGATGGCGCGCGAGGCGGGCGCCAGCGTGCTGCTGCTGGAGGCGGCGCCGCGCGATTGGCGTGGCGGTAATTCGGCGCACACCCGCAACCTGCGGTGCATGCACGATGCGCCAGAGGATGTGCTGCAAGAGGCCTACCCGGAGGAGGAGTTCTGGCAGGACCTGCTCAAAGTCACAGGCGGGCGTACCACCGAATCCCTGGCCCGTCTGGTGATCCGCCACACCGCCACTTGCCGGCCCTGGATGCGTCGCCATGGCGTGCATTTCCAGCCTTCCCTTTCTGGCACACTGAGTCTGTCGCGGACCAACGCTTTTTTCATGGGCGGCGGCAAGGCCTTGGTGAATGCCTATTTCCGCAGCGCCGAGCGCCTGGGTGTGCAGGTGCGTTATGACGCGCCGGTAGACCGAATTGAACTTGTCGGTGGGCGCTTTGTCGCGGCCTACGTCCAGGGGCAGCGCATTCAGGCCAGAGCTTGCGTGCTGGCCGCCGGAGGCTTTGAGTCCAACCGCGACTGGCTGCGCGAGGCATGGGGCCAAAATGATCGGGGGGAGTGGCCGTCCGATAACTTCTTGATCCGCGGCACCCGCTTCAACCAGGGGACGCTGCTGCGGCACTTGCTCGACGTTCATGGCGCCGATGTGATCGGTGACCCGACCCAGGCGCACATGGTGGCGATTGACGCGCGCGCGCCGCTGTATGACGGCGGTATTTGCACCCGGATCGACTGTGTGTCCCTCGGGGTTGTGGTCAATCGAGGGGGTCATCGCTTCTACGATGAAGGCGAAGACTTCTGGCCCAAACGCTACGCCATCTGGGGCCGCCTGGTCGCCCAGCAGCCTGGTCAGATTGCTTACTGTGTGATCGACGCCAAGGCCATCGGCCGCTTTATGCCGCCGGTGTTTGCCGGTGTCCGGGCCGAAACACTGACTGAACTGGCCCAGAAATTGGGTCTGGAGGAGGCCGCTTTCATGCAAACCCTGGACGACTACAACGCGGCTTGCCAGCCCGGCCAGTTTGACCACACGACGCTCGACAGCTGCCACACCCAGGGCCTGGTGCCCGCCAAGACCCATTGGGCCCGGCGCATTGATACCGCCCCGTTTTACGGTTACGCCCTCAAACCAGGCGTTACTTTCACCTACCTGGGCCTCAGGACGGATGAAACGGCGGCGGTGCGATTCAAAGGCGTGCCCAGTGACAACCTGTTTGTGGCC
>RFWA01000604.1 GCA_009922295.1 Betaproteobacteria bacterium | reverse complement strand
TCATTGGCGCGGCGAGTCAGTTCCTGCAGGCCGATCACCGACACCAGTGACGACATTTTGAGCACGTAAACAAACTGGTTACCCAGCGCAGGCAATATGACTTTGATCGCTTGGGGCAGCACCACCAGCCGCATCTGCTGGGCCCAGGACAAACCCAATGATTTGGCGGCCTCGATCTGCCCTTTGGGCACAGACTGAATGCCGGCACGGAACACCTCTGCCTCAAAAGCCGAGTCACTCAATGCCAGTGACAGCACACCAGTAGCAAACACACTGAGTTGCAGACCAATGATGACCGGCAGCCCATAGAACACCCACAGCAAGAGCACCAGCAGGGGCACCGATCGAAACAGCTCCACATAGACCCGGTTCACGCGGTTGAGGTACCGGCGCTTGGACAATCCGGCCATCGCAATGGCTGCGCCCAGCAGCACCGACAAGCAGATGGCGCACAACGAAACCCACAAGGTCGCCCAGACACCGCCGATCAAGAACTGCAGGTTGGAGACGCCTTTGTCTTGCAGGGGGTTGAAGATGTACCAACCCCAGTTGTAGCTGCCACCCCCACCGGACGAGCCCCCACACCCGGCCAACAGGACGAGCGCCAGGAGCGTCAAGGACAGGCTTATTTTTTGGCGGACAACCATTTGGCCTCAAGCCCGCCGAAGAAGCCTTCAGCCTCCTTGAGAGAAATCCAGTTGTTCACAAAGGTCAACCAGACCTCATCCCCCTGCGGCACCGGGTAGGCAAAAGGACGCTTGTTGCGCATGTCGGCGCTGGAACCCACCGTCACCAAATCGGGGTAGGTCTTCATCAGGGTGGCCGCTTCCACGTTGCTGGTGACGGTGACTTGGGCACGACCGGCCAACACCTCCTGGTAACCGGTGGCGGGCTTTTCAACCGCACGCACCTTGGCTTTTGGGAAGTGGGCTTTGGCCTGTTGCTCAAACACGGTGCCCATCAGCACAGCCACAGTCACATTGGGGTTGTTGATGCTGTCCCACGTGGTGAGCTTGGCGCCGGTCTTTTTGCTGACCATGGGCACGGTGCCCGCAAACAGGTAGGGGTTGGAGAAAGCCACCGTTTTGGCACGCGCCATGCTCAAGGAGGCACCGGAGAAAATGTCAAAGCGGTCCGACACAATGCCATTCACCAGGGTGGCCCATTCGGCCGGCACATACTCGATCTTGACGCCCATGTCGGCAGCCAGTTGGTTCATGGCTTCGATATCAAACCCGGTGTAGGTGTTGGTGGCCGTGTCTTTGATCGACATCGGGTTGAAGTCACCCGTGGTACCCACGCGCAGGGTGCCGCGCTCCAGAATCTGGGCCAGACGGGATTTGGTCTGCGCAAAGGACTGCACGGGCAGCAGCAGCAGGGCGGCAGTGGCCAAAGCCAGCAACGGGGTGAACAGCTTTTTCATGACGGGTTCCGAGTTAAGGTTGTATAGACGACTTGCACCATGCTATCGCGGCTGAACCGCAAGTTCAATAGGGCCACTACCAACTTTAATGGAAAATTAGGCGCGGATCAGACGCCTGAGGGTATTCCGGGCCTGCTGCGCAGGTTGACCATCAGTGCGCCAATGCCAAAAGTCCAGGGGCTGATGCGGTCCGAGCGGTCAACCCGGTTCACCAGCCGACCCAGCGCCGGCACCGACACGGTCACCACGTCATCGGTGTGGTGCGTAAAGCCCTGCCCCGGCGCATCGCGGTCCCGGGTCGGGGCCAGCATGGTGCCCAGAAACATCATCATGCCGTCGGGGTACTGGTGGTGCCGGCCCATGGCCTGCGCCACCAG
>RFWA01000603.1 GCA_009922295.1 Betaproteobacteria bacterium | reverse complement strand
GCGGTGCAAAAACGCGGCACCACTGGCATTGGTAAATTTTTTGGTCCCATCACGCTGGTTTGGTTTGCCTGCATCTCGCTGCTGGGCTTGGTCCATATTCTGTCCAACCCGGCCATTTTGTGGGCCATCAGCCCGCATTACGCCCTGGGGTTCATGTGGCACAACCCAGGCATTACCTTCATCATCCTGGGCGCGGTGGTGCTTTGTGTCACCGGGGGTGAATTCCTGATGGCGCCTGACTGGGCTCTGGTGCCGCTGGTGGTTCTGGCCACCATGGCCACGGTCATTGCCTCGCAGGCGCTGATCTCGGGCGCGTTTTCGGTCACCAAGCAGGTGATCCAGCTGGGCTACCTGCCGCGTCTGCAAGTGCAGCACACCAGCGTCAAAGAGACCGGTCAGATCTACCTGCCTTTTGTCAATTGGGGCCTGTTTGCGGCGATTGTGCTGGCGGTGGTGCTGTTCAAGTCGTCCAGTAACCTGGCGGCGGCCTATGGCATTGCGGTTTGCACCGACATGCTGATCACCACGGTACTGACCTTTTACGTCATTCGCTACCGTTGGAACTACCCGTTGGCCCTGTGCATTGCCGCGACTGGCTTCTTCTTTGTGGTCGACTTCGCTTTTTGGGCCTCCAACATGTTCAAGCTGTTCGATGGCGGCTGGTTCCCGCTGCTGATTGGCGGCGCCATTTTCACCCTGATGATGACCTGGCACGACGGCCGGCGCCTGCTCAATGCCAGCCTGCGCAATGATGCGATCGACCTGCCCAGCTTTCTGGAGGCGGTGTTTGTCAGCCCGCCGGTGCGCGTCGAAGGCACCGCGGTCTTCCTGACAGCAGAGCCCGGCATGGTCCCCAATGCCATGCTGCACAACCTCAAGCACAACAAGGTGCTGCACCAGAACAACTTGTTTGTGACCGTTCGCAACCACGAGGTGCCGTGGATTGGCATGGACAAACGGACCGAGATCGAGCCGCTTGGGCATGATTGCTGGCGGGTGGTGGTGCACTACGGCTTCAAGAACGATCCTGATCTGCCCAAGGCGCTGCAACAGCTCAAGGGCCGAGGTTGTGAGCTCGACGACATGAACACCAGTTATTTCCTCTCACGGGACACCGTCATCCCCACCATTGGCGGTGGCATGGCGCAGTGGCGCGAAAAGCTGTTTGCCCAGATGCACCGCAACGCAAGTGCCGCCGCGGACTTTCTGAAGCTGCCGAATAACTCGGTGGTGGAGCTTGGCTCCAAGATCGAAATCTAAGCGCGCCTGATGCGGTTTTTCCAGGACCTAAGTCTGTCCACCGTCAGTGCCGGCTTTGTCGCAGTATTGGTGGGGTTTACCAGTTCGGTGGCGATTGTGTTCCAGGCGGCGCAGGCTTTTGGGGCCACGCCGGCGCAGATCAGCTCCTGGATGTGGGCGCTGAGCCTGGGGATGGGCTTGTGCAGTCTGGTGCCCTCACTGTGGTTGCGCAAGCCCGTGATGGTGGCCTGGAGCACGCCCGGCGCCGCCGTGTTGGCCACAGCCGGTCTGGCTGGTGGCTACAGCATGGCGGATGCAGTGGGTGCCTTCATGGTCTGCGCCGCGCTCATCACCCTGTTTGGCGTGACAGGCTGGTTTGAGCGCATCATGAACCACCTGCCTCTGGCCATTGCATCGGGCCTGCTTGCTGGCGTACTGACCCGGTTTGGCCTGCAGGGCTTTTTGGCGGCGCAAACAGCCCTGCCGCTGGTGCTGGTGATGCTGGCCTCTTACGTGGTCGCTAAACGGGTGCTGCCACGCTACGCGGTGCCGCTGACCCTG
>RFWA01000602.1 GCA_009922295.1 Betaproteobacteria bacterium | reverse complement strand
ACCGAGGCACAGGCAAAAAACGAATTGGCGGCGGCTTCCAATGTGTAGGGCAGCTGCATGCCGCCGTGCTCATAGTCTTGCGCGGCGCTGAGCATGCCCGAGGCGGCGTAGGCCTGCGCAGCTTCCAGCGTGGCCGCGGGCAGCACCACGCGCTCGCCATCAAAGTGCGGCTCCTGCGAATCGACCAGGCGGTTGAACGGCGCGTACTTGTCGCGCGCGATGCGCTCACAGGTGTCGAGCACGGCGTCAAAGGTATCGCGCGAGTGATCAGCAAACCGCTCCCGCTGTGTCAGTGCCGGCACCTCCAGCCACTGGTACAGCAGAAAATCGACGGTGGGGCGCAAGTTCATGCCCGCCTCACAGCACCTCGAACACGCCAGCGGCACCCATGCCGCCGCCGATGCACATGGTGACGCAGACGCGCTTGGCGCCGCGCCGACGGCCTTCAATCAGGGCGTGGCCGGTCAGGCGCTGGCCGCTGACGCCATAGGGGTGGCCCACCGGGGATGCCGAGCTTGTCGCGGCAATAGATCACCTGCACCGCAAAGGCTTCGTTGAGTTCCCACAGGTCGATGTCAGCTACGGTCAGGCCCAGACGGGCTAATACCTTGGGGATGGCAAAGACCGGGCCAATGCCCATCTCATCGGGCTCACAACCTGCTACCGCAAAGCCCAGGAAGCGACCCAGCGGCTTGAGGCCTTTCTTCTCGGCCAGGGTTTCCGACATGACGACACAGGCACCGCCACCGTCAGAAAACTGGCTGGCATTGCCGGCCGAGATCAGGCCGCCCGGCAGGGCCGAGCGCAGGCCGCTGATGCCTTCTTTGGTGGTGCCGTCGCGGATGCCTTCATCAAAGCTGACCGTCACTTGCTTGGTGGTCAGGCCCATCACCTTGTCGGCCACGCCCATGGTGACGGTGATGGGGGCGATTTCATCGGCAAACAGGCCTGCGGCCAGGGCTGCAGTGGCGCGTTGCTGGCTGGCGGCGCCGTACTCGTCCATGGCCTCGCGGCCGATGCCGTAGCGCTTGGCCACGTTTTCGGCGGTTTGCAGCATGTTCCAGTAAATCTCCGGCTTGTTCTTGACCAGCCAGGGGTCGGCCAGCATGTGCTGGTTCATTTCCTGCTGGACGCAAGAAATGCTTTCAACGCCACCCGCCACATACACATCACCCTCGCCGGCGATCACGCGCTGCGCGGCCAGGGCGATGGTCTGCAGGCCCGAAGAACAAAAGCGGTTGACCGTCATGCCAGAGACCGTGATCGGGCAGCCGGCGCGCAGTGCCACCTGGCGCGCAATGTTGGCACCCGTGGCGCCCTCGGGGTTGGCACATCCCATGATGACGTCATCGACCTCGGCGGCCTCGATGCCGGCCCGGGCAATCGCGTGCTGGACGGCATGGCCACCGAGCGTGGCGCCATGGGTCATGTTGAACGAACCTTTCCAGCTTTTGGCAAGCGGGGTGCGGGCGGTGGAGACAATAACAGCTGATGACATGGGTGGTTTCCTCGAAAAAATAGGGGCGGCGTTGATCAAGCGCGGTCAAAAGGCGTTGGCTTTGGCACCCACGCTGATCAGCCGCAGGTAAAAGCGAATGGCGTCAGCGTAGTTGGCTGTCGACAGGCGTTCATTGGTGCCGTGGAAGCGTTTGAGGTCCTCAGCATTGGCCCGTACGGGCGAAAACTTGAACACATGGTCACTGATGTCGCCGTAGTGGATGGAGTCTGTTCCAGCCACCATCAGCCCTGGGGCGACCAGCGCATCCGGAAACACTTCACGGATGGTGCTGTTGAGCAAGTG
>RFWA01000601.1 GCA_009922295.1 Betaproteobacteria bacterium | reverse complement strand
TGATGTTGAGCCACTTGTCGACGCCGGTGCTGGTTGGTTCCATTATTTGTTTCTTTCGCTGATTGCTGCAGCTTTACTCTTAGCGTCGGCCTTGCTGGATGCACCCCATGCCCGCAGCGCAAGTGCTAAGCGCGTCGGCTCGCCGTTCTTTTCCATCGGTCCCGGCATGTTGCCCATCCTTGCAAGGAAGCTGGCCCGCCGCGGGTTGTCGCCTGCTTTAACCGGTGGCTTAAGCGTGCCGCCAGTTTCGGCCTTGTAGCTCGCTCGGCCTGCGGCGTTCAGTCCACCGGCAGGATTTTTTCCTTCTTTTCGTGTCCACGCGGCGCTCATTTTGTGAATATCACATCCCTATTAACCCGGTCGGCAATCTTGTATCCCATGTCGGCCAGTAGGTTGATCGTGTCCTCATCGGTGTAACCGTATCGCTCGCCGTGGCCCTTGAGTTCTAGCGTAATCACCGGCCAGCTTGCCTCGATGGTTGCCAGAGCGCCCAAGATAGCTAGGTGTTCGTAACCCTCAACATCGAGCTGCAACAGGTCGCAGTCGGTGACGCCCAGGCTGTCGATCGGCAGGACGTCAAACTCGTTGCCATCCTTGATTTGATGAGCGCCGATGTTGTCCGGATAAATCTGGTCAATCGCCGCCTTGCCGTGTTCCATGCCAAACGCAGCCCGCCGAATCACTATCCGCGGGTGACTGTCGGTATTGAGCGCCAGCGCCTCGTAGTTGGCTGCGTCAGGTTCAAGGCTGTAGACGCCCCACGTTGCCGCCTGCCTGTATCGCCGTCCTAAATTCCCTGCACAGATCAAGACTCGCGCCCAAGTCGCACACCTCGGCCAGCACTGCTTGAATACAGAACTGGTCAGCGTCAGGAACCGCCCAGCCCTTATGCAGTCGCATATTGCACCCTAGTCTGCTCCCACGGCCGCGGCTTGCCGTGGAACGCAATCAGCCGATCCTCGGCCTGCACCCCGTTCTGCAGTATGTCGGCCTTAAATGACTTGATGCCGGGCGTGATGTCCTGCCAGTATGTAACCGGCTGGCCTCGTAGCGCCCACTCCAGATAGACTTGGTCGCCCCCCTCGCAGTAGCGGTCGCCCGCCTTGAATGCGTCGTAAATGAACTTGTGCGGTTTTGACCACCACATCAGGCTGGATTGCATCGCGCGCGGATCCGTTTTGCCGCGGTAGACGTCGCGCATGATCACAAAGTCGTGCGGCCTGGCGGCCTCGAGCAGCTCGGTGCAATCGCCAATCAGAACTGTGTCAAGATCCATGTAGAGCGCGCTCGGCAGACGGAATAGCTCAACCTTAGACCACCAGCCCGGCCAGTCGTGGTCGAGCGCCAGCGTCGGGCAGTCCAGCTCCATGTCGGTTAGGCAGATGAACTCCTCGCCCGGCAGGAAACGGTCGCACATGTCCTGCAACGCGTAAACGTGCGCTGGCAGGAAGTCACCGCCCGACTTTAAGACGCAGGCAATCATTTTTTCTTGTCAGGCTTTGCAGTCTTTGCCGACTCGCGGAATGCGCCAGCGGTCGGCGCACCTGGTGAGCCCGGCTTCCGCATCTTTTCGCCAGACCCCGCCTTGATGCGCTCCTGCTTAGCGAGGATGTTCGCGTATAGGCCGGGCTTGTTCATCAGCTAAATATCCCAACAGCCATCACTTCAACGCCTGCACCAGTAGTGACTTTCCAAGCACCGTCTGCGCTCACAGCATTGACCTCGATGTTGTAGACGTTGATGCCTGTACCTGCAAGCGCGGGCAGTACGGTATGCGTCAAAATGCCTGTTCCCGAACCGT
>RFWA01000061.1 GCA_009922295.1 Betaproteobacteria bacterium | reverse complement strand
CAGGGCCTGATGGGTCAGGGCTTGCAACCACGCATGGCGGCTGCCGTGCTCAGCCACAACGATGTGGACGCCTTTGCTTGCATCTTGGGCATCCTGCGCGCGGGTCTGGCGTGGATGCCGCTGAATGCGCGTAACTCCTTGGACGACAACCTCTACATCCTTGACAGCAATGCCTGTACTTGGCTGTTCTATCACAGCGCCTTCACGCGCGAGGTCGAAGCGATTCGCCAGGGCGTACCCGCCATCAGGGGGTTCGTGTGCGTGGACCGGGCCAACGGCCCGGACCCCTGGCTTTACGACTGGCTGGCAGCCTGGCCGTCTGATGATCCGGATATACCCGCCGGCCCGCATGACCTGGCCGCAATTTGGCCATCTGGGGGCACGACCGGTCGCTCCAAAGGCGTGATGCTGACGAACCTGAACTTCACGACCATGATCGCGAACTTCTGTGCCAGCATGCAATATGAAGCGCCACCGGTCCATCTGGTGGCTGCACCCATGACCCATGCCGCCGGATGCATCGCCCTGCCCACCCTGGCATTGGGCGGTAGCCAGATCATGATCCCGAAAGTCGACCCCCTGGAGATCATGCGGCACATTGAGTTACACCGGGTCACCACACTGTTCCTACCGCCGACAGCCATTTACGCCATGCTGGCCCATCCGCGGGTGCGCGAATTCGATTACTCCTCACTTCGCCATTTCATTTACGCCGCAGCGCCGATGTCGAGCGAGAAGCTCAAAGAAGCCATCGATGTATTCGGACCAGTGATGGCGCAGACCTATGGGCAGGCCGAGTCGCCCATGCTGTGCACCTTCCTGTCACCGCAGGAACACCAGGTGAGCGGCAACCCGGTCCACGAACAAAGGTTGGCCAGTTGCGGTCGCGCTACCCTGTTGACGCAAGTCGCCATCATGGACGACGACGGCCGATTGCTAGACGCCGGCGACCGTGGAGAAATCGTCATCCGTGGCAACCTGGTGATGAAGGGCTACGTCAACAACCCGGCGGCTACAGAAGAAGCCTCGCGCTTCGGCTGGCACCACACCGGTGACATTGGCCTGATGGACAGTGATGGCTATGTGTACATCGTAGACCGCAAGCGGGACATGATCATCTCGGGCGGGTTCAACATCTACCCGTCGGAGATTGAGCAGGTTCTTTGGGCGCACCCAGACGTCCAGGACTGCGCGGTGATCGGTGTGCCTGACGACAAATGGGGGGAAGCGGTCAAGGCCGTGGTCGAGCTCAAACCCGGGGCGACCACTGCGCCGCAAGACCTGTTGGATTTCTGCCGCGCTCGGCTGGGCGGCATGAAAACCCCAAAGAGCGCCGAAATATGGCCCGAACTGCCACGCAGCCCAGTGGGCAAGGTGCTCAAGCGCGATATCCGGGAACGGTTCTGGGCCGGCCAAGCACGTCGCGTCTGATCAACAGGAGACCCGCACATGACCCAACGGCTCAAAGACAAGGTTGCACTGGTGCTGGGTGCTGGCTCGATTGGCCCCGGTTGGGGCAACGGCAAAGCTACAGCGGTGGCCTATGCACGAGAAGGCGCAAGGGTGCTAGCGGTAGACCTGAGCCTGCCCGCGGCCGAAGAGACGGCTGCCATCATCCGCGCAGAAGGCGGTGTTTGTGAGGCCATGCAGGCCGACGTCACGGTGGACGCTGATATTGCGCGGGTGGTGGCGCATTGCATGGCCTGGCAGGGTCGCATCGACATCCTGCACAACAACGTGGGAATGGCCTACTTGGGTGGCCCGGTAGAGATGAGCGAAGAAACCTGGGACCACTCTTTGAAGCTCAACGTAGGTAGCCTGTTCTTGAGCTGCCGGCACGTGTTGCCGCTGATGGAGGCCCAAGGCTCCGGCGCCATTGTTAATGTCTCGTCCATCGCCAGTATCCGCTGGCTGGGCACCGCCTACATCGGCTACGCCGCCTCCAAAGCGGCAGTTAACCAGTTCACCCAAGCGATTGCCATGCAGTACGCGGACAAAGGGATTAGAGCCAATGCCATCCTGCCCGGCATGATGAACACCCCGACCGCGCGGGCCTCGCTGGGCAGTACCTTTGCCGACGAAGCAGACCTGGTGGCAAAGCGCAACGCGGCCTGCCCGACCGGTGCCATGGGCGACGCCTGGGACATCGCCTGGGCTTCCGTCTTTCTGGCGTCCGACCAAGCGAAATACATCACCGGTGTGCTGCTTCCCGTGGACGGCGGCATGACCTGCAAGGTGGTCTGAGACCACCACCCATCACCTCACCAAGGAGATTTCATGAGTGCTTGCATCGTCGGCTGGGCCCACACACCCTTTGGCAAACTCGAGGGCGAAGATATCGAGTCGCTGATCACCCGCGTCACGCGTGAAGCGATCGCCGACGCCGGCATCTCGCCAGGCGACATCGACGAGATCTACCTCGGCCATTTCGGAGAGGGCTTCGTGCGCGAGCGCTTTCTGTCGTCGCTGCCGCTGCAGGTGGCTGAGGCCATGCGCTTCACCCCCTCGACCAGGGTAGAAAACGCCTGTGCCACGGGATCTGCAGCGCTGTACCAAGGCATCAACTGCATCGCTGCGCACAAGGGGCGGATCGTACTGGTCATCGGCGCTGAAAAAATGACCGAAGTCCGCGGCCCGCAGGTGGCCGACATCCTGACCGGCGCCGCCTACATCAAAGAAGAAGGCGAGGTGCCCGGGGGCTTTGCCGGCATCTTCGCCGACATCGCCAACCAGTACTTCAACCGCTATGGTGACCAGAGTGACGCACTGGCGCGCATCGCCGCCAAGAACCACCGAAATGGCGTGAGCAACCCCTATGCCCAGTTTCGAAAAGACCTGGGCTACGACTTCTGTCGAGAGGTTTCCGACCGCAACCCGTGGGTGGCGCCACCACTCAAGCGCAGCGACTGCTCAGCCGTATCCGACGGCGCTGCGGCCGTGATATTGACCGACGCCGACACAGCACGGGGCATGGGCAAAGCCATCCGTCTGCGCGGCACCGCCCATGTCAATGACTTCAAGCCGATGAGCCGGCGCGACCTCAGCGCCTTTGACGGCTGCGCCGAGGCTTGGAAGCAGGCGCTGAGCTCCGCCGGGGCGACCTTGGATGACCTTAGCCTGGTCGAGACGCATGACTGCTTCACCGTGGCTGAACTGATGGAGTACGAGGCCATGGGCCTGACCGCACCTGGACAGGGTGCGCGCGCGATCATGGAGGGTTGGACTGAAATGGGCGGGCGACTGCCTGTCAACCCCTCTGGCGGCCTGAAAGCCAAGGGGCACCCCATAGGCGCTACCGGCGTGTCCATGCATGTACTGGCTTGCATGCAGCTCCACGGCAGCGCCGGCGGCATCCAGGTGCCCGGGGCTGAACTGGTGGGCGTTTTCAACATGGGCGGCGCCGCCGTGACGCACTACGTGAGTCTGCTGGAGCGGCTGCACTGAACCGCCGCCGCCGCGTGGTAGGGCGCCCTACGCCCTGAATTGGCCTAGCTGTGGCCTAAGGTCTGCACTGCACCATGTAGATGTGCTCGCAAGCCAATACCACTTCGCTGCGCTGGTTGAGCACCTCCGTCAACTCCCAAACCCGACCAAAACCTACACGCTTTGGGTCGAGGGCTTTTCTCGCAATCGTCAACCGCGTCCGAATGGTGTCACCAATAAAGACCGGTTTAACAAACCGCAGCTTGTCGTAGCCGTAGCTGAACGCCACCGGGTTGATCTGTGAGGCCGTCAACCCGACGCCAATCGCAAAGACCATGGTGCCATGGGCAATGCGTTGGCCGAATTCCTGTGTTTTCATGAATTCAGCATCCAGGTGATGCGGGTAAAAGTCTCCTGTGTGCCCGGCATGTACCACGATATCAGTTTCAGTCATGGTCCGCCCGTAGGTGGTACGGGTGGTCCCGATGTCATAGTCTTCAAAATAAGTGTGGTCACTCACAGCGTGTCTCCTGAATTTATCTTGGCCCTGACCAGTGCAGTGGGAGCTGCACTCGGGGCACCCCGGTTCAAAATTTGCCGAATTTCAGATAGGCCTGTTGCGGGTCGGTACCTGACAGAATGGCTTTTCGAACCAAGCTCTCGGTCGTCATGGCACGCTCCGACTCATCGATCACTTGCTCCAACAGGTGCGCAGGCACGCGAATCATGCCGTCGCGGTCACCCACCAGATAGTCCCCGGGCGCGATGTCCACATCACCGATGCGAATCTCGACCTGTGTGGCATCAGGCAGCCAATGGCCGACCACGTCGCGGGGCGTAAAACCACGGCCCCAAGTCTGGAACCCGATAGCCAGCAGGAAATTGCTGTCGCGCACAAATCCATCCACCACACAGCCTCTAACGCCTTTGTTCTTGAGTGTCTCGGCAGACAACTCGCCCATGTGTGCCACGATGCGATCATTGGGCTGCGTGGTCCAAATCGTGCCCGATGGGGCTTGAGACAGCAGCCCGGTCCAGGCCAGCAAAGTTTGGTGCGCATCCGCACCCTTATCCACCTTGCCTCGTATCGTGAAGGCCGGCCCCGCCATGGCGGTTTCAGGCATCAGCGGCCGCAGTTCTGGAGGGAGCGTGAAGTCGCGCAGACCCATGCCGCGCATGACGTCGTGAACAACGCCGGTGTAGCAGCGCTCAAGCCGAAGGGTCAGTGTTTCTGATGCAGGATGTTTGTCGTGTTGGGAAGACATGCAGGACCTTTCGCAGTAAAGCTTTTGTAAGTAAGGATGAACTCTTGGTGACCGAGCCCTTCGGACTTGCTCGGCTCACCTTGTGCAACCTGCAGCACAAGATTGAAGATCTCTTCGCCCACATCATCGAGCGTGGCTTGTGCGCGCAATATACGTCCCGCATTGACGTCCATGTCATCGGGCAGTCTTTCATACGTGTGCGGGTTCGCACACACCTTAATCACCGGGCTGATAGCCGAACCTACGACCGAGCCTCGGCCCGTGGTGAACAACGTCAGGTGCGCCCCACAACTGATCAACTCAACGATCTCCGCATTGTCTGAAATGTTGGGAAAACCAAACCGCACTTCGCCATCTGGCACCATATCCAGCAGGTAAAGCCCTCCGGTTGGCGCCAAATCACCGGGCTTGAGAATGCCCTGGATCACGGAAGCGCCGCTTTTGGCGTAGGCACCCAGAGACTTTTCCTCCTGGGTGGTCAATCCGCCGTCGGCATTGCCTGGCGCAAAACTACCGTGGCCCAGCACACTGTAGTAATGGGCTGCCTTCGCAACACAATCCACCAGTTCTTGCCCCAGTTCGGGTGTCGCAGCACGGTCCTGCATATGGTATTCACAGCCCACCAGTTCGCCCGTTTCTTCAAAGATGCAGGTGGCCCCATGATCTACCAACGAGTCGAAGGCCCGACCAACCGCCGGGTTGGCTGTGATGCCGCTGGTGCCGTCTGATCCGCCACAAACCGTTCCAATGACCAGCTCATCGATCCCCATTGGCACGCGGACGGCATCCTTGATACTTAGCAATGCGTCACGTACCCAGGCCTCGCCTTGGGCGATGGTGGTCTTGGTGCCACCAGTCTGTTGAATGGTTAACGTCTGCACCAACCTACCTGACGATCGAACCGCCTGCTCCAGCCCGTGTTTGTCGAAGCTCTCACAACCCAAAGAAACCAACAGCACAGCCCCAACATTGGGGTGGGTGGTGAGCTGACGCATCATTTTGTCGGCATAGTCATTGGGATAACAGCCGGGGAAGCCCAGCAGGTGCACGGGTCGATGGCGAAAGGCCCCAGTAATTTCACGGGCAACGTGGTGGGCGCACTCAACCAGATAGGCAACCAGGACCAGGTTACGGATGCCTTTACGGCCATCGCTGCGAAGGTAGCCGGTCAGCATGGGTTCAGTGGGTGTAGTCATTTTTGATCGCTTGGCCGTGACGCTTTAGTTAGAAACTGCTGCCCCGCGCTCAGGGTGTAGGTTGGCAGATAGTCACTCTTGAGGTTGTGCGTGTGGACATGCTCACCCGCCAGCACCGCCCGTGTGGTGGAACCAATGACTGCGCCATAGCGCAAAACTTTGGTGCCCGCACTCATTGAGAAACGTGCAATTTTGTGGCCCAATGCCACCGGCTGCAACACGGTGATTTCGTCGAGGCCGATCCGCAAGCAGACGCCCGCCGGGACCGAAACACAGGCAATCAGACAATTGTCCTCGGGCCTCAACAGCAGCACACGTCCATCGATCTCATTCACTTAAAGCACTCCTCAGGACAGTTGATAACCTAAAGCACGGGACACCTCAGCCGCACTGGCTTTCAATATGTCACGCACCCCCTCCACTGTAGGTCCGCGCTGCACGCCTCGATTTTCCAGATAAGGCACCACCAGCGCACCTGCGCAACGCCCATTACGGTCCCATACTGGGCACCCGATGTCGGTCACCCCAAGCGTCTGATAACTTGGTGCACACGCATACGCGTCGCGCGCCACCGTCTCGACAACTGCACGCCATTCGGTCTGACTAACCGGGGGATCGCCAAATAGCAGCAAATTGTCAGCAACCAATTTTGTACGCTCTTCCGGTGTACGAAAGGCCAGCAAAATCTGCCCTGAGGCTGTGGTGAACAGATTAACGACCGAGCCGGTACGAACGCTCAAAGACACCGTGCCGGGTGCCTCCACGTGGGCGATGACCAAGACGCGGCCGCTGTCGGCAATGGAGACATGGCAGGACTGCAGCGTCTGCCGCACGATGGCCTGCATGGCCGGCAATGCCGCCTCAACCAGGGTACGTACAGGCCGGTTTCGATGAGCCAGCTCAAACATCCTGGATGACAGGTGGTAACGGTCACCATGGTCGGTCGTGACCCACCCGCGACGCTCCAGAGTAATAACCATTCGGAATATCTCGCTCATGCTTCGTTGCAACTGTTGCGCGATTTCTGCCATGCGCATCGGTCAGCGCCTCGAGAATATCGAGCCCCTTATCCAGTGCGGGGGCAACGTACTGCGGGCCATCGGCGACGGCCTTAGCCGGGACAGATTTACGGCTGGCTCGCGCTCGTTGAGCGAGTGGGGGCGTCAAATTACCCGTGGGTTTGGCCATTTGGGTCGCTGCTCGACGGTGTCCGCCGCATTAAAGCTTGGCCAATGTGCAGCGTTCAATCTCGTCCCAATCCAGCTCGATGCCAAGCCCGGGCCCCGAGGGCAGGTAAGCCCGCCCATCTTTGATAGGGAAGGGTTCGGCCAGGCCAAAGTTGAAACTGTCCGTCGGCCCCAGCATTTCGAAAAATTCGCAGTTGTTGACTGCGGCGGCAACATGCAGGTTGGCCAGCTCCAAGGGCAAAAAGATAGTGGTGTGCAATTCACAGTTCATACCGAAGGCCTCTGCCAAGTGCGCCGTCTTCATGGTACCAGTCACACCGCCGCTCCATGACACGTCAGCCCGCACCCGATCAACCACACGCTGTGACACGCATTCGGCAACACTGTATGGGTGCTTGGCAAGCACCTCTGTGCCCACAACCGGGATATCCAGGACTCGGCTCAGTTCGCGCAGGGCATGCGTATGCTCATCCGCCAAGGGTTCTTCCAGCCAATGGTAGTCCAGTTGCTCCAACGCACGCCCAAATTTAACGGCCTGCTCCAAGTTGAAATTACCAACCGGGTCTGACATCAGACTGAAGTCTGGGTCCGTACCTATCGCCTCGCGAACCAGGCGATGCGCCAGCAAGTCCTGCGTGAAGGATTTACCTGGCGTGTGCAACTTGTACCCCTTAAAACCGGCAGCGCGGGCTGCTACGGCCTCCAGAGCGTAGTCTTGCACGTCCGGTAAGACCATCGAGGACACGTAGGTAGGCAGCGATGACCGCGCGGCGCCCAGATATTGGTAAAGCGGCTGGTTGGCTGCCAAAGCGCCCAATAACCACAGGCAAACGTCAAATGGGCCATAGGCGTAAATGGGTTGATGTGCCCACCAGCGATCTGCAACGCGGAAGTCGTGCCACAAGCGCTCCCGCTCCATGGGGTCTCGCCCCATAAAAAACGGCCGCAGCACATCGGCAGCTTGGTGCGCCGCACCCATGGCAGATCGGCCCGCAAATCCAAACATGGAGGCAGAAAGACCCGTGTCGGTTTTGAGGGTGATGACCAGAAAATCAAAGCCTCGAAAGTTACCGCCACGTAATGCAGACGCAGGAAACCGGTCCGCAGATCGGTGACAGGCGCGAATATCGACCGCTGTTATTTTCATGTGTTGAACAGCGCATTAGGCAGCCACAGCGAAAATCCCGGGACAGCGCTGAGCAGGACCAGCAAACCGCACATGGCCAGCAGGAAAGGCATCACTTCTATCGCGTAATCCCGCATGGGTACCTTGAGCACACGCGACGCGATGTACATCATGCCTCCAACTGGTGGCGTAACACCGGCGATGGTGAGATTAGCCACCATGACGATGCCAAAGTGAACCGGATCAATGCCGGCCTTCTGAATCACAGGCAACAGTACTGGGGTCAGGATGATGAGCGCAGAAGAGCCTTCGATCGCTGTACCAATAATAATCAGCAACGCGTTGATAGTGAGCAACAGCATGAACGGATCCCAATGTCCGGTCAGTCCGGCGGCAAGCTTCTGCGGAACCTGCTCCCAGGCCAGGTAAAAGCCAAAGGCAGAGGCAGCACAAATCATGATCATCACCGCACCCGTGTCCAGCACAGCCTCTTGAATGATGGCGGGCAAACGCTTCCAGGAAAAGGCCCGGTAAACCACCATCCCGATGAACAGGGTGTAAACCACGATCACCGCACCCGATTCTGTGGTGGTAAAAATGCCGTAGCGGGTGCCCATGAGGATCACAATCGGGATCGAGATCGCCCAAAGCCCGTCCATCAATGCCTTTCGAACCTCGGCGCCAGAAGCGCGGGTCGTTCGTTGCGGCGCATAACCGCGGCGTACAGACACAAAATAGGTTGTGATCATCAGTGCCGCCGCCAGCATCAGGCCGGGTACAACGCCCGCAGCAAACAGTCGTCCGACCGAGGTATCGGTCAGATAACCATAGATGATGAGCCCGATCGAGGGGGGAATCAACGCAGCGATGATGGATGAGCATGACGTGATGACCGCCGCGAAAGCACGCGAGTAGCCACGCTCGGTCATTTGTATGCCCACTGTTTTCGACAAAATAGCGGCATCGGCATTGGACGAGGCTGTCAAGCCCCCGAGCATGGTGGCCAGCACAATGCACATTTGCGCTAACGCGCCCGTCATGTGTCCGACCAGAACCTCTGCCACATCCAACAGACGGCGGGTAATTCCGGCCGCATTCATGATGCCGCCAGCGAGCACAAAGAAAGGCATCGCCAGCAGTGAGATCGACTGAGTTCCCTCGACCATTTCCTGCGAGAAGGTCGATAAGGGCACATCCTGGCGGTTCAAGATGAAAAACAGCAGGGCCGGGATAGCCATGGCCCAGGTGATGGGCGTCCGCAGGGCAAACAACACGAACATCAGGAGAAAGGGCAACCAAGCATTAAAGGCGTTCATGGAGTTCATGTGATATTTGCCTCATAAACCGGCTCAGAGCCATCTGCCGGACTAAGCCAAGCCTCCACATGACGCAGTAACATCATCAAGCAGGCGAGGCTGAGCGGCAAATGGATGACTGACCGCGGCAGATTCAACGCAATAGTCACCGACTTGTGAGCATCCACTGCATGCACCGCAAAGAAGACCGTCAGTGCCGCAAAGAAGCCGGCAATCAACCAAAAATTAAAGACTGCCACCACGCGCTGCCAACGTGGTGAAAACATCACGACCAATACGTCTACATCCGAGTGCATTCGGTAGCGCACGCCTGCCGCGGCGGCAAAAAACACCAGCCAAGCAAAACCGATGGTGGCGACCTCGTAACTCCAGGGCGCCGGCTGAGCCAACAAATAGCGAGTCAAAACACCCCACAACACCGACCCGACGACAACCACCAAAGCGGTGCCGGCGATAGCGTCTTCAATCGGCGCCTGTCGCAGGCGCCGCAGGAGACCTGTTTCCGTCGTCTTCATACGATGCTCGCGTGTTGTGGGTGGCTCATCAGTTGCCCGCCATTGCGGCGCGCGCTTTATCGACAAAGCCGGGGGTCACTCCAGGCAGACTTTGATAGACGCCGGCGCTGGCCTTCTGGAACGCGGGCACATCCACGTCAGCAATCACCTGCACGCCGAGGGCACGCAGTTGGTCAGCAAATTTCTCATCTTCAGCAACTGTGGCCTTGGTCAGGTTTTC
>RFWA01000007.1 GCA_009922295.1 Betaproteobacteria bacterium | reverse complement strand
ATCTGGGGGTTCATGACGCCAGCTGAAGCCACCACCTCACCCGAGGCCAAGTGACACAAATGCGCAGCGATGGTGGTCGACCCAACATCCACCGCAAGGCCATAAACATGCTCTTTGAACCCAGGCCATACCGCCACAATCTGGCGACCAGCATGAACTGCGACAGTGACCTTCCATTGCCCTTGGCGTAACGCGACCTGCAGCTGCTGCAAAACATTGACGTCACAGGCCAGGTCAGTCAGACGCCACTCGAATTCGAGGGAGTCTTCGAGACGGCGCAGGTCACCTGACGGGTCGTGCATGTCGGGTTGCTGCACCTCAACATAATGCAAGCGGATCAGGGGGTCGAGCTCGACGTCATGAGCCTCAGCCTCTTTGCGCACCACTTGTTTGTGAACCTGGCTGCTCGACGGCACATCGATCACCACATCTCCGAGCAACTGGGCCGAACACGACAGGCGCCGGCCAGCGTCCAGGGTCTGTGCCGCGCAATATTCTTGCTCTACGGCGCCGAAGGAGGACAGGTTTTCAGCGCGGGACACCAAGCCATGTTTGGCAAATTCACCTTCTGAAACCAGCACCTGGCAACGGCCGCAAATGCCACGGCCACCACACACCGAGTCAATGTCCACACCGAGTGAACGCGCTGCTTGCAAGACCGGCGTACCCACCGGGAAACGACCCCTCCGACCCGACGGGGTGAATACGACCAGCGCATCCTTGACACTCATCACCGGTCCTTCCATCCGATTGCCGAACCGTTCATTCGCGGCGCCTTCTGCTGCCACCTTCGCGGCGTCCGCGTCCCATTTCACCGTCAGCCCCCATGGTGGGCGCCTCACGGAACTTGCGAATCCAGCGCATGCAGTCGGGGTCGTGCCCCATCATGACGTCAGCGGCCATGCAGGCCTTGACGACTTCCGCGTGCAGCGGATTGGTGATGGCCGAGGTCATGCCAGAGGCAATCGCCATGGTCAGAAAGCCGGCGTTGATGCCATTGCGTTCCGGCAGGCCGAAGCTGACGTTGGATGCACCACAGGTGGTATTGACTTTGAGTTCTGTGCGCAGCCGATGCACCAGTCGCATCACTTGTACGCCCGCCTGATTGATGGCGCCGATCGGCATCACCAGCGGATCTACCACAATGTCACAGGCCGGGATGCCATAGTCTGAAGCTCGTTCAACGATTTTCTTGGCCACAGCAAAGCGTACATCGGGGTCCTGGGAGATCCCGGTTTCGTCGTTGGAGATGGCAACCACCGCCGCACCGTATTTCTTGACCAAGGGCAGCACGGTTTCAAGCCTATCCTCTTCGCCAGTGACAGAGTTGACCAGCGCCTTGCCTTTGTAAACCGCCAACCCAGCTTCCAGTGCCGCCACGATGGACGAGTCGATCGACAAGGGCACATCAGTGACCGACTGAACCAGCTCGATCGCACGAGCCAGTAAGGCAGGCTCATCGGCCAGGGGAATGCCGGCATTAACGTCAAGCATATGGGCACCTGCCTCGACCTGCGCCAGGGCATCCGCGATGACCCGGCTGTAATCACCAGCGATCATCTCTGCGGCCAAAATTTTGCGCCCTGTCGGGTTGATGCGCTCGCCGATGATGACGAAGGGACGGTCAAAGCCAATCACGACCTCCCTGGTCGCAGAACTGATCACGGTGTCTGTCATGCTGTTTCCTTTGAGTTTGATAGGGGGACATCTCGGCCTGGGTACCAGGGCACACGCCCCGCCAGCACGCCGGACCGGTCGACGATGTCTGGCACTGTGTCTTCCTGCCGATAAGCCATGATGTGAACGCCGGAGACGCCTTTGATCTCTCGCACTTCCTGAATGATGTCGATGCAAATTTGCCGGCCCTCCAGCGCCGGCTTTTCTGCACCCGCCATGCGTTTGATGACCGAGTCCGGAATGTGTATGCCTGGCACATTGGTGCGCATCCATTCGGCCGCCTTGGCGGTCCGCAGGGGCCCAACCCCAACCAGGACAAAGACCTTTCCAGCCAGACCAAGGTCCTCCACCATCTGCATGAAACTCTTAAGACGAGGAACGTCGTAACAGTACTGGGTCTGGATGAACTGAGCGCCGGCTGCGACCTTCTTCGCCAGGCGCTGAGCGCGCCATTCAAAAGGTAGTCCGAAGGGGTTGGCCGCCGCGCCGAAAAACACGCGCGGCGCGAATGTGACTTTACGTCCGCTTTGGAAACGGTGCTCGTCCCGCAAGGTTCGACCAATTTCCAGCAGCGACATGCAGTCCAGATCAAATACTGGTTTAGCTTGTGGATGGTCACCAGACTGGACGCCATCGCCGGTGAGGCACAGCATATTTGCCACGCCCATAGCCGCACCACCCAGAATATCGCCCTGAATGGCGATACGGTTCTTGTCACGGCAGGAAATTTGCATGACCGGGGCGTAACCGACGCGGGTCAACAAGGCGCAGACCGCCAAGCTGGACATATGGCAATTGGCGCCGCTACCATCGGTGGCATTGATCGCGTCGACATAGCCGTCGAATACACGGGCACGCCGGTATACGTCTTCCGGATCGGCCGAATCAGGTGGATCCAGCTCGGACGTGATCGCAAAACCACCACTGCGCAACACACGCTCCAGCCTGCCCGGCGAGGTATGTCCGGGCAGAATGGGCAGTGGGTAGCCGGGAACCGGCTCGTCCTCAAACCTCATCGTGCGGCCTCCGTTTTAAGTACAGCCTTGTCACGTGCCACCTTGAGCCAGGAGGAGCGGCCTTCCAGTCGGCGGTCCACTGCAATCTGTACCACGCGAATCGCTGCTTGACCTTCACGCATGCGCTGGCTGCCTTCAAAAGCCTCAACCCAGACACAGCGCATGTCCGGCTTGACTTCACAATTGCCGTTGGCCCGCACCCCGCCGCACGGACCATTGCGCAGGCTCTTGGGGCAGTTCATGGAGCATGACATGCCGGTGGCGCTCAACGCACACTGGCCGCACATTTGGCAATCAAACAAGAATCCTTTGACGACTTTTTCAAAGGCTGCCACCGGTTTTTCTAAGCGCTCATAGCCGATCCTGCGCCACAACGGATCCAGCGCCACGACAGCGCGCTCAAACGCTTGGTAGAACCGCTCCATGGCGCCAGCATGGCGCACGGACCATCGACGCACCGAGTACATCAGGCGTCCCCTGGCGCAGCATCCGGAACGACAGCGGGCTCAGCAACGGGGGCCTCTAGCCCATGCGCCCGGATTAGCCGCAACAGGTCGACGTCGGAGTAGCGTGCCTCAATGCGCTGGGCTTCGGCCTCTGCTTCGGCTTGAATGTCATCCCCACATCGCCGCGGTTCACTGCGCTTCCAGTCCGCCAGATAGTCGCCAGAACTGGCTTTGCCGGCGCGCATGGCAGCTCGGTCGACGGCCTCCTGGAAACGATGGGAGAGCTGCACCTTGGCAGTCTCCCGTCCCAACTTGACGAGCACCTGGGCGGGTACATCGCGCCACGAAATCACAATCAGCTTCGCCACACCACTACTCCTTGATTCACGACTTTCAGGCTGCGTTCCAGCCCGCCATAACCAGTCACGAGGTAATCAAACCTCAAACCCAATCTCTCGGCCGCCGCGCGGGCTGCCTTCATTCTTTCGGCATCAGGCACCTGAGCCAGGTACACCAACTTGCGGTAGTTGCCAAATAGCGTTACCAACAAGGACGGGTGCCGATCCAGCCCAAGGCCGCGCACTACTAGGCGCTCGAAGTGCTCCAACAGGAAGTCTGTCAGGTAAAAGGTACCGAGTTCCTTTTCTGTCAAGGCGTCAAAAGCCTCGCTGCCAGCAAAAAACTCATAGCAGTGAGCACCGGGAATTCGCTCGACCTGCTCCTCCTGCAACACCGCATCCAGTAAGCCACCCGTGCCACAGTCGCCATAGGCAACAAAGATACTCGAATAGTCGCTACGGTTAGCCAGAATCTTGGCTTTGACCGCAGCTGGAATTTTTTCCGGACGGTTGTGCAACTCGGCAGGCAGACACTGAACATCCATGTACGGCCAGTCGTTGAGTTTGCGCAGCGCCACGATCTCCCTGGCCAGCGCGCCGCAGGCAATGATCAAGCAGCGATGCACGGCCTGATCGCCTCAGGCGCGAGCAGCAGCGCGCCGGGCAGCAATCAAGGTCTTGGCGGTTTCAACGGCAATGCCGGCATCGCGGCAGTAAGCATCTGCACCCACTGCCCGCCCAAACTCTTCGTTCAGCGGGGCGCCCCCAACCAGCACAATGAAGTCGTCACGCAGGCCTTTTTCTTTTAAGGTGTCGATCACAACTTTCATGTAGGGCATGGTGGTCGTCAGCAAGGCTGACAAGCCGAGAATATCTGGCTTGTGCTCTTCTAGGGCAGCCAAGTATTTCTCGACGGGGTTATTGATGCCCAGGTCAATCACTTCAAACCCGGCACCCTCCATCATCATGCCGACGAGGTTCTTGCCAATGTCATGGATATCACCCTTGACCGTACCGATTACCATCTTGCCAATTGGCTCCACACCGGTCTCCGCCAGAAGGGGGCGCAGTATTTCCATACCACCCTTCATGGCATTGGCAGCCAACAGCACTTCTGGGACGAACAGAATGCCATCGCGGAAGTCAACGCCGACAATGCGCATGCCCTCCACCAAAGCGTCATTCAGCACCCGGTCAGCAGACCAACCGCGCTTCAAAAGAATATTTGTAGCGTCTATGACCTCATTACGCAAGCCGTTGTAGAGGTCGTCGTGTACCTGTTCCGTCAGCTCCTCGTCGTTCAGAGTATTCAGGTCAAGATCATCATCAAAGTCTTCTGCCACGATCTACTCCTCTTGTGTCATGGTAAAACTGCCCGGCAATGCCGACGTTTCCGAATAAAGAAAATGGTACGGTCCCACAGTGAGACCAGCTAATAGATTAGCGACTTTCCATTATCGTCCAGCGACATGAGAATGACTCATGTGCGACATGCAACATAAGCCGGGTTAGTCGCGACGATTCAAGCTACCGTCGTGCCGAGACAACCCGACCGACTTTCTTTACCTAAACTGCGAAATGCAGCCAGGCCTCGACGCCACATCACCGACCTTATCCGACCAGCAAAGCGCTGACACCATATGAATGTTCCTCTCGAAGGCAAACCCCACTACATTTTGAACGCCACCTGCGACAGTCGCATGGGTACGGTGGCGGCAGTTTCGGGCTTCTTGGCCTCTCGAAAATGCTACATCACTGACATGCAGCAGTTTGACGACGTGTTGACAGGCCGCTTTTTCGTCCGGGTGAGCTTTTACGGTGACCCTGTTCAGACGCCCGTGCTCGAGGCCCTGAAAACTGAATTCCTCGAAGTTGCTGAGCGGGAAGACATGGAGTGGGCAATTCATGACGGCGAAAAAAAACCTCGGGTCCTGATCATGGTCTCCAAGTTTGACCATTGTCTGAACGATTTGCTTTACCGCCATCGCACAGGCGAACTCAAGATGGACATCACCACAGTCGTATCGAACCATCCTGATCTGCGCCCTATGGTTGAGGGGCACAACATCCCGTTTGTCTGCTTGCCCGTCACGCCCGAAACCAAGGCAGGCCGAGAACAACAATTGTTGGATATCGTGTCAGCTACCGACAGCGAATTGGTTGTGCTGGCGCGCTACATGCAGGTGCTCTCTGACGACCTATGCCGAAGCCTACGTGGCCGAGCGATAAATATCCACCACTCCTTTCTGCCAGGATTCAAAGGCGCCAAGCCCTACCATCAGGCCCATGCCCGCGGGGTTAAGTTGACGGGCGCTACTGCCCACTATGTGACGGCAGATCTGGACGAAGGGCCTATCATTGAGCAGATCGTCGAACGCGTCGATCACACCTTTACGCCTGAGAAACTGGCGGCAGCCGGGCGCGATTCGGAGTGCCGAGCTTTGGCATCGGCTGTCAAATTTCACATCGAGCGCCGAGTCTTTTTGAATGGCAGCAAGACGGTGGTGTTCCGCTAGCGCAGTGACGGCCAATGATGCTAGGTCTTGCCGCCTAGCATGCTACGTCGGCTAAGTTGACGTTCGGCGCTGGGTGTGTGGCCAAACAGGTTGCGATAACACTTAGAGAAATGCGGTGGCGACTGGAACCCGCAGGCTACAGCGATGTCCATGATGGACATCGCTGTCTGCAAAAGCAAGGTTCGGGCGCGACGAAGCCGCATGTCTAGGTAATATTTGGTCGGAACCTCGCCGACGTAGCGCTTGAACAGGCGTTCGATCTGGCGGCGCGAGACCCCGACCAAGGCGGCAATCTCATCAAGCGACAGAGGCTCCTCGATGTTGCTCTCCATCAAGGCGGCAGCCTCGATCAGGTTTTCATGAAAAAGCCCCACCCTCGCTTGCAGCGGCACATGCTGGCGATCCTGATCATTGCGAATTCGGTCGAGAATGAACTGTTCTGAAATCATCGGGGCGATATCACGCCCCAGTTGGTCTTTGATAATGTTGAGCATCAGATCCAACGGTGCAACGCCGCCCGAACAGGTGTAACGATCCCGGTCGATAGCGAAGAGCTGATCCGAAAAAATCACCCGCGGAAACTGCTCTTTTAGCGCAGACATGTTTTCCCAATGGATAACTGCCTTGTATTTGTCGAGCAAGCCAGCTTTTGCAAGCGCATAACCGCCCGTGCAAAGAGAGCCCAAGGCCACATGGTGCTGCGCCAGGCGACGCAAAACAGCAAGGAGATCAGATGTTACGGCCTGCTCGACGTCCACACCACCGCACACAAAAACGATGTCTGCCTCCCCAATTGCCTCAATGGGCTGGGTCGGCGACATCCATAGGCCGCTGCTGGCCGTCTGTGGCGACCCATCTAGGCTGGCAATAGTCCAGTGATAGACATCTTCTTGCGTGACACGGTTGGCCATTCGCAGCGCTTCCACGGCAGTCGACAGCGCAATCAGCGAATAATTAGGCAGGGTCAGAAAGACAAAACGGCGTTTCAGCAACGGATTTTTAAAATCTCTTGCAAACGTTGTCATCGTCGGGCCTTTTTCAACTGGATGGTCGGAACCCTCTATGGCGTTGGTGTAGCCAAGGTCAGGCGTTGCGCGTCAAACGCTTTTTTGCATCTCTGGGCACAAAAACCTTCCCCCCACCGCTCCCGGGCTTGACGCCCATCGGCTTGCTCAAGGTCGGCTTGCGCGCGCCAAAGTCGTCACGCGGTACGGCCGACGGAGCCCGGTCGCCCGCGAAGCGATCGTTGAATCCACCTTTGCGTTCGTAGCTGAAGCCGTCGCGGGGCGCTGCCGGGCGAGCATCACGCTGACCAAACCCGGCCACAGCTTGCCCAGGGAATCCTGGTGCACCAAAATCACGCGGGGCGTTGGCGCTGCGGTCTGAGCTTACATGCCGATTACCACCAAAGCCAGCAGGGCGACCCGCGCCGAACTTGCGATCACGCGAGTGATGGTCACTGCTGCCACGGCTGTCCCGCCCGCCAAAATTCGAATTAGGACGCGCATCCGGGAACCGCTGTTGCGGCTCGAGGCCAGGAATCACTTCGGCCTTGAACTGCTGCCGGCTGTAGGCTTCAATATCAAAAATCTTGCGACGGTCACGGAATTCGGCAAACGTCACGGCCAGTCCGTCGCGCCCGGCACGACCGGTACGACCAATGCGGTGCGTGTAATCCTCGGCCTTCATCGGCAAGCCGAAATTAAACACATGGCTGATGGTCGGCACGTCAATGCCACGTGCAGCGACATCGGTGGCAACCAGAATTTGTACTTGCCCCTGCCGCAAGGCCATGAGCCGGCGATTACGCAGGCCTTGGCTTAGCGCGCCGTGTAAAGCAACCGCAGAAAAACCATCCTGCTGCAAATCGTTGGCCAAACCGTCGCATTCAATCTGGGTACTGGCGAAAACAATGGCTTGGTTGATCGTGGTGTCGCGCAGCCAATGATCCAGCAGCTTGCGCTTGTGTTGCGCATTGTCGGCCCAGAACAAGACCTGCTTGATATTCACGTGCTTGTCTTGGGGTGAGTCAATCGTGATCCGCTGCGGCTCCCGCATGACCCTGGCAGCAAGCTGCTGAATACGGGGGGCAAAGGTTGCACTGAACATCATGGTCTGCTGACGCTGAATAGTCAGTTGGTTGATCTCAGCCAGATCATCCGAAAAACCGAGATCAAGCATGCGGTCGGCTTCATCAACCACCAGAAACTGAACTTGGTCCAGCTTGATTTGCATGGACCGCTGCAGGTCAAGCAGCCGACCAGGCGTTGCAACCACGAGGTTGGCGTTTTGGAGTTTGGCTATCTGCAATTGGTAGGGCATACCACCCACGATGTTGGCGATGCGTAAGCCACGGCAATGCTGTACCAAATCGATGGCATCGTGCGCCACTTGCTGCGCCAACTCACGTGTCGGACAGACAATGAGAGCGCCCGGGGCAACGGTTGAAAAATTACGGGGATTGGTTGGATCCTTGCGTTTGCCGCGCTTTGGTGGGGCCTCGCCCTTAGCCAGGGCGTCGGCCACTGCCAAGTCGAAATCTGCACGCTCCTTGGCTTCAGCTCGGACCTGCTGCGTTAATAAGGTATGCAAAACCGGGAGTAAAAACGCAGCTGTTTTGCCGCTACCTGTCTGGCTGGAGACCATAAGGTCCACAAAGCGGGTACCCGGTTGAGCCCCATCGACCCCCTCCATAGCAAGCGGAATAGTCTTTTGCTGGACGGTGGTCGGCTGCGTGAATCCCAGATCCTGCACTGCACGAATCAACTCCGGAGCCAGTCCAAACGCTAAGAAGCCGTTTGGAGCAGCTTCCAGGACCTCGGGTGACTGTAAGGCGTTCGGGCTTGCCTCTTCAGAATTAATGGAAAAGTCTTCGACCGACGAGGAATCGCCAGCCGCTTGAAAAGCGTCAGTCATGAATTTACTCACACGCGAGCAGTGCCTGTGGGGCAATGGCTCCGTCAATGGTTAAAAAACATCAACCATCAAACGAAACCTGCATTGACCGTTGCAAACCTCGGTCGAGGCGGGGACCTTTTAGAGCCGCTTTGCTAAAACAAAACTAGCTTAGGCCGTGTGAATGAAGGGAGATGCACAAATACGCGTCACAGCTCGCAACGCAGCTCCCGATTATGCCACGGAATAGACACGCGACTTAGGCGGCGAGCTTTAGAAAGTGCTCTCGGTAGTGCTCCATCTCGTCGATGGACTCCTGCACATCAGCCAGCGCTGTGTGCCGCTGCTGCTTTTTGAATGAGTTGTAGACCTCAGGACGCCACCGCTTAGCCAGCTCCTTGAGCGTGCTGACATCCAAATTTCGATAATGGAAAAACGCTTCCAGATCGGGCATGTACTTCGCAAGAAAGCGCCGATCCTGGCCAATGCTGTTGCCACACATCGGACTTGCTTTGGGGGGGAGATAAGTCATCAAGAAGTCTAAAATTATCTTCTGTGCTTCCCGTTCAGACAAACTAGAGCCTTTGACCTTGTCGATCAGTCCGCTTTTGCCGTGGGTTCCCCGGTTCCAAGCATCCATGCCGGCCAACTGTTCGTCACTTTGGTGGATCACAAGCACAGGCCCCTCGATGCGGGGCTCGAGCCTAGGCCCGGTCACAACGACAGCGATTTCGATGATTCTGTCATGCTCCGGATGCAACCCTGTCATCTCACAATCCAGCCACACGAGATTTTGATCTGACTTGGCCAGCGCCGGCTGCTTGATGACATCGGTATTTGAATCCATGACGGGAATTGTCGCCGATGCCCTAAACTCATGCTCAATGCTAGTTCCAAACACCGACTCCAATTTGGCTCTCAACCTCACCTATGTTTTCTCAGCCCTGCTGCTGGTTAATTTGTTGTTGAAGTTCTGGCTCAACTCACGACAGATCCGCCATGTTGCGGGCCATCGCCACCAGGTTCCGATGGCCTTTTCAAACATCGTCAACCTGACGTCGCACCAAAAAGCGGCTGACTACACCATCGCCAAATTGCGATTAGAGCTGCTGGAGATAGCCTTGGGCGCTGCAATCTTGCTGGGCTGGACGCTACTGGGCGGCCTGTCTGCGCTGAATCAGGCCTTGCTGAATTGGTTAGGCTATGGTGGCATGGGTCAACAGTTGGCGCTGCTTGGGGCGTTTATCCTAATCAACAGCGCGATTGACCTGCCCCTGGGGCTGTATCAGACGTTTGTTTTGGAGGCTCGCTTTGGCTTCAACAAGACAACGCCGAAATTGTGGCTTATGGATTTGATCAAATCGAGTCTGCTCGGTGTGGCCATTGGACTGCCAATCGTCTGGTTGATCCTGTGGTTGATGGGCGCCGCAGGCGCTCAGTGGTGGGCATGGGCTTGGGGTGCCTGGGTCGCATTAAACCTACTGCTGATGTGGCTGTTCCCGACCTTTATTGCCCCACTGTTCAATCGTTTCTCGCCCCTCGAAAACCAGGCACTCAAGGAGACGGTAACGCGTCTGATGACACAGTGTGGTTTTGCAAGCAAAGGCCTTTTTGTCATGGACGGCAGCAAGCGCAGCGCCCATGGCAATGCTTATTTCACTGGGTTTGGCTCTGCCAAGCGGGTTGTGTTTTACGACACTCTACTAGCCAAGCTGTCAATAAAGGAGGTCGCTGCTGTGCTGGCGCACGAGCTTGGGCATTTCAATCATCGCCACATACGTCAGCGCATGCTCGTTCTTTTTGCACTAAGCCTAGCCGGGTTCGCAATGCTGGGTTGGCTTGCCACACAATTGTGGTTCTATGCTGGACTGGGGGTGCAACCCAATCTGGGCAACCCTAACGATGGGCTAGCCGTGCTTTTGTTCATGTTGACTGTCCCGGTAGTCAGTTTTTTTATAACTCCGCTCCTATCCTGGATGTCACGCCGGGACGAATTCCAGGCAGATGCCTACGCAGTTGCGCATACCAGTGGCGAAGACCTTGCTACTGCGCTACTCAAGCTGTATGACGACAATGCTTCAACACTGACGCCTGACCCAATTTACGCCCGATTTCATTACTCGCATCCACCGGCCTCGGAGCGCCTGGCCCATCTCTCTAGGCGCACCACCGCGAATACTTCATGAAGATTCCACTGAAGAAAAAAGACTGGTCTAGTGAGCGTCGACGGAGCATGACGGCCACTGAACTTGTGACCCATTTAGGAAAGATGGAGGGATGGTGCCTGGCTGGGGATGGGCCTACTCTGGCGATTGAAAAGACGTTTTCATTTGTCAACTACTACGAGACCATGGCCTTTGTGAATGCGGTTGCCCTAATTGCCCACGTCCAAGACCATCACCCTGTGTTATCGGTGCAACACGGGCAATGTGTTGTGCGCTTCAATACCCATGATGTGCTGGGCATCTCCAGCTCAGACTTTGACTGCGCAGCACAAGTGGACGCCTTACTGTCATGAGCATGCACTTGGCACTCTTGCACTGATGGCGGCAGCGCTGTTGACGAAGGGTTTGATTGTGGCCAACCATGGCCGGCACTTTCTGGTCGAAAAGCCAGACGGTGATCGACTGATCTGCCACTCACGCGGCAAGAAAAGCCTGGGCGTTGTGGGGGACAGAGTACTCTGGCAAGCCACTAGCGACGAAGGCACGATTGAAAAGATTGAGGCTAGGCGGAACCTCTTTTACCGACAGGACGATATGCGAACCAAATCGTTTGCGGCGAACCTAGACCAAATACTGATCCTGATTGCAGCCGAGCCCGCATTTTCCAGCAGCCAACTCTCACGTGCTTTGATTGCAGCCGAGGCCGCTGGGATCACGCCGATCATCGCGCTAAACAAAAGTGACTTGACTGAGCCATTCGCGCAAGCTTGGGGGTGGCTGGAGCCCTACCGGCGCATGAACTACCAAGTCCTCAGGTTGACCCTTCGACTTACCAGCGAATCCGAGCATGCAGCTCTTTTGAAAGTCTTCGTGGGTAAGACCACGCTGGTTCTTGGGCCATCGGGCGCGGGGAAAAGCACCTTGATCAACCTACTTAAGCCCGGTGCTCTGGCGCAAACAGGTGAAATATCGCAAGCGCTGAATTCTGGCAAGCACACCACCACGCGGACCACTTGGTACTGGGTCGATGACCAACACACAACAGCACTGATCGATTCACCTGGCTTCCAAGAATTCGGCTTGAACCATATCGAGCCAGCGAAGCTGGCGCACTACATGCCCGATCTGCAATCCCATTCCAGCGATTGCAAGTTTTACAACTGCAGTCACCTGCATGAACCGGGATGCAGTGTCATTTCCGCCCTAGAGTCTGCCTCTAACCCTCATGGTGTAAGCCTAAATCGCTATAAAATTTATAGCGATCTGCACGCCGAACTGAGCGGTCTGGCGCGATACTGAAACGATGTAACTAACCAAGCAATCGGGCCAGCGTCAAAAGTGCCAACAATAAGATCCACATCACCACCGTCCGCCAAACCAAACCCACTATAACGGCCATGTGGGCCAACTCCGGGTTTTGCCCAGTGCTGTGCCCTGCAGGGGTCGCAGTGGTGGATTCTGCAGGCGGTTTGTCGTCATCCTTGCTCAAGTTCGCGCTGGTTTTCCCAAGCTGAATATTCACGGCGCCTGCTGTGGCGGCAAGGATCAGGGCATCATTGTCATCATCGAGATGTCGCTGATGCTGACGCCAACCATCCATGGCCTCCTCAAAACTGCCGACAACTGCAAAACTTACTGCCGTGATACGCGCAGGAACCCAGTCGATCAAATGCCAGGCATTGCGAGCGGTCTGCTGAAGCGCCTCACTGACCGGCTGATGACGATGCTTGGTGTCGTTCCGCCAATAACGCGCGACAAATTCACCAACCCTGTACATCACTGCGCCAGAGGGACCAAAGCCAAAGGCCGCTAAAACAGAAAACCAGGCCAGCACGCCAAAGACGTGGCGATGCGCCGCGATCACGGAATGCTCAATAACATTGCGTACGATCTCACTGTGCGGGAGTTCGCGTACGTCCATATGCTGCCATCTCGCAAGTAGATCGCAGGCCAGCCCCTCGTCTCCATCGGCCAAAGCATCCCTGATCTGGGTGAAGTGAAAACTGAATTGCCGGAACCCGAGCGTGACATACAGGACGGCCACACTCCAAAGCAAAGCCATTGCCCAGCCAAGCGTAACGTCCAACAGCCAATAAATGACCAGTGATGCTGTCGACGGCGCACCCACCGCAAAACCCCAAGTTAGCCAACCATGAGACGATTTACCAGCATCAAAATTGCGGGCACTCCAACGCACCCAAGCGCGTAACATCGCGTGAGCACGATTTCTTGGCCCGAGAGGCCGCGCCTGCTCAATCAGCAAAGCGAACAGCACAGAGATGAAGCTCATAGACCGATGATAACGGCAGCCTGATTTAGGCAGACAGCATCCGGTAAAAGTTGCGCAAAATGCCCGCGGTGGCACCCCAAATAAATCGGAGTGCATCTTTATCCTGGTAGGGGATGGCAAACCACTCGCGCCGCCGACCGTCCCACTCGTAGGCGTGGCGCTGATGATGTGCCGGATTCATCAGGAAAGCCAATGGAACCTCGAACACATCGGCAACCTCATTGAAGTCAGGGTTCAGGGTGAAGCCGGGCTCCACCAATGCGACAACGGGGGTGATGATGAAACCAGATCCTGTCCGGTAATGAGGTAGCTGGCCCAAGACCTGGATGAATGCCGGCTCTAGGCCAACCTCCTCTTTTGCCTCGCGTAAGGCAGTGGCAGTGGCATCAGTATCAAAATCCTCAGCTTTGCCGCCAGGAAAAGCAATTTGGCCCGAGTGGGTGGCCAGGTGCAGGGTCCTCTCGGTTAGTAACACCGTCGGTCGCCGCCGCATCACAATCGGGATCAACACCGAAGCATTGCGGGGTTCGCGGTCAGACCAAGCAGCCTCGGCGATCAGTTCAGGTTGCCAAGGCGGCGGTGCAGCGAATCGCAGCCGCAGAGCGCTTGGTGCCAGTGCTGCGGGGGCGATTGGTGGTAGGTGGCTGTCAACGCCCTCGACCGGAACAAGCTGCGGATCAAAACCGGGGGAATTAGACAGGATCTTCATCGGGGCACACCGCCTGATGTCAAGGGCGCGCAATGAATAAAGCCGCCACAGGCATTTGCCAGGGCGGCTTTCTCCTGCACATGGCAATCAGGTGTTAACAGTCTTCTTGGCAGGCAACTTTTCCTTGATACGCGCCGACTTACCGCTACGATCACGCAAATAGTAGAGCTTGGCACGACGAACATCGCCGCGACGCTTCACTTCAATGCTGGCAATCAATGGGCTATAAGTCTGGAATGTTCGCTCAACCCCTTCGCCACTGGAAATTTTGCGGACAATAAATCCACTGTTAAGGCCGCGATTGCGCTTGGCAATCACGACGCCTTCATAGGCCTGGACCCGTTTACGGCTGCCTTCAACCACATTGACGTTGACGATGACCGTGTCACCAGGCGCAAATTCGGGGATGGTTTTCCCCAGACGAGCGATTTCTTCCTGCTCAAGGGTCTGAATGAGATTCATAGTATCCTCAATTGATCTTGGTCGCGCCAGCGTCGGAATGATGCAAATGCCTAAATGCGAAAGCTTTCAGGCGGCCGCCCAGAGGATCTGTAAAGCCCTCTATTATAACCACCTGTCGCCAAGAGTGACGGGGAGCTATTGGACTCACCCGCACCGCGTCGCTACGACAGCATTGTCTGTGCCACTTGCCAGCAGAAACGCTTCATCCTCCGAGCTGAGCCTGCCACCTTCGCGCGCGCGGGCAATCAGATCTGGCCGCAGCCGCAGCGTCATCCAAAGACGCTGCCGACGACGCCACTGGGCAATGTCAAGATGATTTCCCGACATCAACACCTCTGGCACAGCCTGCCCGGCCCAGTGCTGAGGGCGGGTGTAATGCGGGCAGTCCAGCAGACCATCCAACTCAGGGCTGAAGCTGTCCTGCTGGTGACTAGCCGCAGTGTTCAGTACACCGGGCTGCAAACGAGCCACCGCATCAAGCAGGGCCATCGCCGCGATTTCCCCCCCGGACATAACAAAGTCGCCTAAGCTTATTTGGTGGGTAACGTACTGGTCGATAAAACGCTGGTCTAGGCCCTCATAGCGGCCGCAAATCAGGACAGCGCCTTCACTGTTGGCCCAACTTGCGACCGTCGCTTGGTCCAGCAATCGACCCAGTGGAGAAAACAGAACAACAGGAACCGGCCCAGGTCGCTGGAGGCGGATACTTTCGATACAACGCGCCAGGGGCTCAGCCATCATGACCATGCCAGGTCCGCCTCCATAGGGACGGTCGTCGACACGTTTGTAGTTGCCTACTGAAAAATCGCGGGGGTTGTTCAAGCGAACATCAACTTGGCCCGTCTCAAACGCGCGTCGGGTAATACCGCTGCTCAAAAGCGGCGCAAAAAGCTCGGGGAACAAGGTGACAAGGTCAAACCGCACCTGCCAGCCTCAGTAGTCTGGCTGCCAATCGACCTCAATACGCCGAGCGATCAGATCGACTTGATCGATGTAGACGGACACAAACGGAATCATCCGCTCCATGGACTTACCCTCGTGTTGAAACGACAAGACCAAAACGGTCTGGAGCCCAGTAGCCAATAATTCGCGAACCACGCCCAAGACGATCCCTTCACGATTGACCACCGCAAGCCCGATCAAGTCAACCCAATAGTACTCATCATCGCCCGGCATGGGAAAGTTGGAACGAGCTACAAAAATACGGGCGCCACGCAATGCCTCCGCACCATTCCGGTCATCGATGCCTTGCGCAGAGGCAACAACGGTATCGGCATGATGCTTGATGTCCGATATGACAAGACAGCCAGCCCCGGAAAACGTTTTTGGCCCTTTTTCGGCCGGCAGCACATACCAGCGCTTTGAAGAAAAAAGCGCCTCTGGATCGGCGCTGTGTGGGAGAGCTTTGAACCAGCCCTTGACTCCCCAGGCATCTGCGATGCGCCCGACTTCGATCGCGTCTACCGGCATTTCGGCAGCTTCGAGGCCAGGCAACATCACAACAGCATCAGGCCGCCTTGCTGGCGGCTTGATTGATCAGGCGTTCTACCGTCGGAGACGCTTGAGCACCAACGCTCCTCCAATAGGTCAGCCTGTCCTGGGCAATGCGAATGCTTTCTTCACTGGCTGTGGCGATCGGGTTGTAAAACCCGATCCGCTCGATGAACCGGCCATCTCGGCGGGTACGCTTGTCAGCGACCACAATATTGAAAAACGGGCGAGCTTTTGCTCCGCCTCGGGCGAGTCGAATGACGACCATGATTTATCCTTCGGGATGCGGAGAGTTAATTCCGCGATTTAATTCAACACTTAATCCAGAGTTTGAGACACGCGACATGGCCACCCGGCCAGCGACACACTGAATAGCCTTTCATTATAACGCGAGCTCCTCTTATGCCCATCATTCGATCCAGCCATGACGCTGATATCACAGCAATCACAGCCATCTACGCGCACCATGTACGCCATGGGACCGGCACCTTTGAAATCGATCCACCCTCCTACGCGGACATGGCGAGCAGGCGCGACGATGTCCGTGGGAAAGGCCTACCCTACCTGGTTGCCGCCGAAGGTGAGAAGGTGCTGGGGTTTGCCTATTGCAGTTGGTTCAAGCCACGGCCAGCCTATCGGTTTTCAGCGGAAAACTCCATCTATCTGGCTGCCGATGCGCATGGCCAGGGATTGGGCCGCGCGCTGCTCGCCGAGTTGGCGGCACAAGCAGAAAAAGCTGGTGTACGCAAATTGATCGCAGTGATAGGCGACTCGGCCAACGCAGGTTCGATCGGGGTCCATCGCTCGGTGGGCTTCCGTCATGTGGGCATACTCAAATCCTGCGGCTGGAAATTTGACCGCTGGTTGGACGTCGTCTTGATGGACAAGGCGTTGGGATGGGGCGACGGCTGCCCGCCCGGTCCATAATGGGAGCCGATGAAGAATAAGACACTCGCCGCTTGGCTGGCCTTCCTGGGCGGCCCATTTGGCCTACACCGGTTTTATTTGTACGGAACGAGCGATATGCTGGCTTGGCTGCTGCCCATTCCAACGGCGCTGGGGCTCTACGGCTTGGAGCGAGCACAGAAATATGGCCTTGACGACCCTCTGAGCTGGGTGTTGATACCACTGCTCGGGTTCACAATTTCAGGCTGCGCGCTAACAGCCATCGTGTACGCGCTAACTGCGACCGAAAAATGGAACGCCCGATTCAACCCTACAGCATCGGCAGATGCTGCAGCCGGGCAAACCCAGTGGGTCACCGTTGGCGCCGTCGTGTTGTCGCTGCTCATTGGCGCCACAGTCCTGATGAGCAGTATTGTGTTTAGTTTCCAGCATTACTTCGAATTTCAAATCGAAGAAGCCCGCAAAATTTCACAATGAAATCGGCGTTCAAGCCATAGCGCCGTTAAGTTTATAGCTATATTTCTGATAGCAATCAGAAGAGTTGATTGCTCAGCCAGTAAGCAAGTGCTGCAACCATGGCACTTGCCGGAATGGTCAAAATCCAGGCCCAGACAATAGTGCCAGCCACGCCCCACCGGACGGCACTTGCACGCTGAACTGAGCCGACACCAACAATGGCGCCCGTGATGGTGTGGGTGGTCGACACCGGAATGCCTAACGCTGTGGCAAGAAAAAGTGTTACTGCGCCCCCTGTCTCAGCACAAAATCCACCGACCGGCTTGAGCTTGGTGATGCGTTGGCCCATGGTTTTGACGATGCGCCAACCACCGAACATAGTGCCAGCGCCAATTGCCAGGTAACAGGTGATGATAGTCCACGTTGGCGGCGATTTGTCGTCAGCAGCGGCATAGCCGGTGGCGATCAGCAACATCCAGATAATGCCGATTGTTTTTTGCGCATCATTGCCGCCATGGCCGAGGCTATAGGCTCCAGCCGAAACCAACTGCATTCGGCGGAACCACTTGTCCACCTTGGCAGGCCGGGTCTTTCGAAACCCCCATGCGACCAAGACCATCATCGCCGAGCCCAGCACATAACCTAGCAGTGGCGAGACCAGAATGAAGGCGACGGTTTTGAAAATGCCTGATGACAGGAGAGCACTGGCGCCGGCCTTAGCCATGACTGCACCCAGAATACCGCCGATCAGCGCGTGCGAAGAGCTACTTGGGATGCCGTAGTACCAAGTGATGAGATTCCAACTTATGGCGCCGATCAAAGCGCCAAACACCACATGGGTGTCAACAATGCCCGGCTGCACAAAGCCTTTGCCCACGGTAGCTGCAACGCTCAGGTGGAACACGAAGATCGCCAACACGTTGAAAAAGGCCGCGAACAGCACGGCCTGGCTCGGCTTAAGAACACCTGTAGACACGACCGTGGCGATTGAATTGGCCGCGTCATGAAATCCATTCATGAAGTCAAAAGCGATGGCAAGCATCACCAAGAGCACGACCACCCAGAGCGTCGTTTGGACGTTTTCCATAAGGTGGTTGTGCCGGTCAGGAATTTTCGAGGATGATGCCCTCGATTAGGTTAGCCACGTCCTCGCACTTGTCGGTGATGGTCTCGAGCAGTTCGTAAATCGCCTTGAGTTTTATCACCTCCCGTACATCTGCTTCCTCGCGAAACAGTTTGCTCATGGCGCTACGCATGACGCGGTCGGCGTCGCTCTCGAGCCGGTCAATTTCTTCGCAGGTCTTCAACGCTGCATCTGCCACGCTGTGATCCGCTATCTTGTCGAGCAACTTAACCGCGTCCCTCACCCGCTCACAGCACTTCACGCTGATATCGGTCAGTCGAACAATGTCCTCGGTCATGTAGCGCACGTCGTATAGCGCCATGGTTTCTGCCGAGTCTTGGATCAAGTCGGCGACGTCATCCATCGTGTTAATCAGGCCATGAATCTGCTCACGGGGCCTTGTTGACCTCGTGCGTGACCCGATCGGCGGCACGTTCTGCATTGTCAACATCGCGGTTGTATTTTTCGCGCAGCGGCACATCGTTGTAGTTGGCAACCATCTGGGAAAAAGCACGTGCAGCCTCAATGATTCGGTCGGCATGCTGGTTGAACATGTCGAAAAAATTACCGTCACGCGGCAACAATTTGCCAAAAAACATGGCGGACTCCTGCGGGGTTTAATGTCAAATATTTGACAAAATTATGACCGATTGCAGTTTAACCTCCATGCCGCTGCCTCGCAAACCAGTTCAAACCAACTGGCAAGCACCGCCACCCACCCAGTGAAAGTACTCGGATCTTGAAGATGCCGATGCCAAGCAAAAAACATGAACTCGTTGACGCCTAGCAGTATCAGCAGTGAATGGATAGGCAACGGGATAGTGCCTAAGACGCATTGGATGGGGGGCAACAAAAAGGCCCCACAGCGAGTGCTGGGGGCCTATCAGCAGGAACTGATGCTGGACTTGCGTAGGGTCGGAATCAGGCGATCACTGTCGAAGCTGCCGCTACATAATCTGGAACACGGTCAAAATTCAGATATTGGTAGACTTGGTCGCTTGCGGCGGTGAGTACGCCCATGTCGGCCATGTATTCGGCTTTGGTAGGAATGCGTCCGAGTTTGGAGCAGATCGCCGCGAGTTCGGCACTACCCAAGTAGACGTTGCTATTTTTCCCCAGCCGATTCGGGAAATTACGTGTCGAAGTCGAGAATACCGTTGCGCCCTCCTTGACCTGTGCCTGGTTACCCATGCACAGGCTGCAACCTGGCATCTCCATGCGCGCGCCAGCCGAGCCCAGCACACCATAATGACCCTCCTCGCTCAGTTGCTTGGCATCCATCTTGGTCGGCGGCGCCATCCACAGCTTGACCGGAATGTCACGTTTGTTCTCCAGCAACTTGCTCGCCGCACGGAAATGGCCGATGTTGGTCATGCAGGAGCCGATGAATACTTCATCGATCTTGGCGCCTGCCACCTCTGACAAAGTCTTCACATCGTCCGGATCGTTCGGGCAGGCCAGGATTGGCTCATGGATGTCAGCCAGGTCGATTTCGATCACTGCGGCGTACTCGGCATCTGCGTCACCTTTGAGCAGCCGCGGGTCGGCCAGCCAGGCTTCCATCGCTTTGATACGGCGGTTGATGGTGCGCACGTCGGCATAGCCGCTGGCGATCATCCACTTCAACATGGTGATGTTGCTGGTGATGTACTCGACGATCGGCTCCTTGTTCAGGTGCACGGTGCAACCTCCGGCGCTGCGCTCGGCCGAGGCGTCGCTCAGCTCGAAGGCCTGCTCCACCTTCAGGTCTGGCAGCCCTTCGATCTCCAGAATCCGCCCCGAGAAGATGTTCTTCTTGCCCTGTTTGGCCACGGTCAGCAGGCCGGCCTTGATGGCATAGAGCGGGATCGCGTTGACCAGGTCACGCAGGGTCACGCCAGGCTGCATCTTGCCCTTGAAGCGCACCAGCACGCTCTCGGGCATATCCAGCGGCATCACGCCTGTGGCAGCACCAAAGGCCACCAAGCCGGAACCTGCCGGAAAGCTGATGCCAATCGGGAAACGAGTGTGGCTGTCACCGCCGGTTCCCACGGTATCGGGCAGCAGCATGCGATTGAGCCAGCTGTGGATGATGCCGTCACCAGGTCGCAGGCTGATACCCCCCCGGTTATTGATGAACTCGGGCAGTTCATGGTGCATTTTCACATCGACCGGCTTCGGGTATGCAGCGGTATGGCAGAAGGATTGCATCACCAGATCAGCGCTGAAGCCCAGGCAAGCCAAGTCTTTGAGTTCGTCACGCGTCATCGGACCGGTCGTGTCCTGAGAGCCAACACTGGTCATGCGAGGCTCACAATAAGTACCGGGGCGCACACCTTGTT
>RFWA01000600.1 GCA_009922295.1 Betaproteobacteria bacterium | reverse complement strand
CAGGTCGCCATCAAGGAGTACCTGCCATCGTCGCTGGTCACCCGGGCAGAGGGTGAACAGGTGCCGCAGGTGCCCGCAGAGATGCAGTCCTTGTACCGCCTGGGGCTCAAGAGCTTTTTTGAAGAAGGTCGCTCTCTGGCCCAGATCGCTCACCCCAGCGTCGTGCGGGTGATGGATTTTTTCCCTGAGAACGACACTGTGTACATGGTGATGAATTACCTGGAGGGCGCGTCCTTGCAGGATTTCATCCTGACGGCGCGTCAGCTGAAAAAACCCAAGGTGTTTCGCGAGTCCACCATTCGGTCGCTGACCGAAGAGATTTTGCGCGGTTTGCGCATCGTGCATCAGCACCGCATGCTGCACCTGGACATCAAGCCCGCCAATATTTTGATCACCGATGACAACCGCGCTGTGTTGATCGACTTTGGCGCCGCGCGGGAGGTGCTGGCCAAACAGGGCAACTTTACCCGCCCGATGTACACCCCTGGCTTTGCCGCCCCAGAGATGTACCGCCGCGATGGTCTCATGGGCCCCTGGACCGATCTTTACGCCATGGGCGCCTGCATTTACTCATGCATGCACGGCTTTCCGCCCATTGAGGCCGCGCTACGGGTTGCCGATGACCGATCTGCCACCGCCATGGCCCGGCTGCGCGGCACCTACTCCGACAACTTGATTGAGGTGGTGAGCTGGTGCATGGCCTTTGACCCCTTGGCGCGACCCCAATCGGTATTTGAGTTGCAGAAGGTGCTGAGCCGCGAAGGTGAGCGTCGGTACACCCGCCTGAGCATGCGTGAGAAAATCAGGCTGCAAATCGACACCTTTGTGGCCGACACGCGCAAGCCATCCGAGAAACCTCCGGCGCCCTCTGGCAACGCTGGGGCGCCCCTCTTTTAACCCCATCAGGACAAGCACATGAACGAATTTGCCCGAAGCGACGCCCGCGCCGCCGACCAGTTGCGACCGGTGCGCATCACGCGCGGCTACACCATCCACGCCGAGGGCTCGGTGCTGATCGAGTTCGGTGACACCAAGGTGCTGTGCACCGCCTCAGTCGAAGAAAAGGTTCCGGGCCACAAAAAAGGCAGCGGCGAAGGCTGGGTGACGGCCGAATACGGCATGCTGCCGCGCGCCACCCACACCCGCAGCGACCGTGAGGCCGCACGCGGCAAGCAAAGCGGGCGCACCCAGGAAATCCAGCGCCTGATCGGGCGCTCGCTGCGCGCCGTGTTTGACCTGACCCTGCTGGGCGAACGCACCATCCACCTTGATTGCGATGTGCTGCAGGCCGATGGCGGCACCCGCACCGCAGCCATCACCGGGGCCTTTGTGGCGGCGCAGGATGCGGTCAACGGCTTGCTGGCCAAGGGCAAGCTCACGCAGTCACCCATCCGCGACCACGTGGCGGCGATTTCGGTGGGCATCGTGCAGGGTCGTCCACTGCTGGACCTGGCCTACACCGAAGATTCGGCCTGCGACACCGACATGAACGTGGTGATGACCGGCGCCGGCCATTTTGTCGAGGTGCAGGGCACGGCCGAGGGTGCCGCCTTCAGCCGCCTAGAAATGGATGCGCTGCTGGCGCTGGCCGAACAGGGCTGCCGCAGCCTGGTTGCCCTGCAAAAGAACTCGCTATTGAATAAATAGCAATAAAACCAGATAGCACAAGGGCTAGAGCCCTATTTTGTCCTAAACGGGTTCGTCAATTGGTCTTCAGCCCCATCTGGTCGATCAACTGCTTGTACAGCGCACTGTCGGCGGCAATCTGCTTGCGAAAGGTCTCGCCATCAGCCACCGAATA
>RFWA01000599.1 GCA_009922295.1 Betaproteobacteria bacterium | reverse complement strand
GGGCCGATGAACACCAGGCCGGCGTCGAGACAGGCCTGGGCAAAATCAGCGTTCTCGCTCAAAAAACCATAGCCCGGGTGCACCGCGTCGGCGCCGGTCTTGCGTGCCGCGTCCAACAGGGCGTCAATGCTCAGGTAGGACTCGGCCGCCAGCGCCGGGCCGATGCGCACCGCCTGGTCAGCCAGGTGCACATGGGGGGCGTCGGCATCGGCATCGCTGAACACCGCCACAGTTTCATAGCCCAGGTCTTGGGCCGTGCGGATGATGCGACAGGCAATTTCGCCCCGGTTGGCGATAAGGACCTTGGAAAAACTCACAGCCGTGCCACGCCAAAAGTGTTGGGGCGCAGTTGCCGCGCCTGCGCCTCGTCCGCCAGCGCCAGGCACAGGCCCAGGTGGCGGCGCGTGTCGCGCGGGTCGATGATGCCGTCGTCCCACAGCCGCGCCGTGCCAAACAGGGCGGTGGATTCGGCGTCCAGCCGCTGGCGCAGCCCGTCCGACATGGCCTGCAAGGCGGCCTCATTGGCGGGTGTGCCGGCACGGCCGAGTTTGGCCCGGTTGACGATGTCCATCACACCGGCGGCCTGTGCCCCACCCATCACGGCGGTGCGCGCCGTGGGCCAAGCAAAAATGAAGTTGGGGTCAAAGCCCCGGCCGCACATGCCGTAGTTGCCCGCACCATAAGAGCCGCCCAGCACCACGGTGAGCTTGGGCACACGGGCGTTGGCCACAGCCTGGATCATCTTGGCGCCGTGCTTGATGGCGCCGGCACGCTCGGCCGCCGCACCCACCATGTAGCCCGTGGTGTTTTGCAGAAACACCAGCGGTGTGCCGCTTTGGTCGCACAACTGGATGAACTGGCCGGCCTTGGTGCTGCCCTGGGGTTGGATCGGCCCGTTGTTGCCGAGCAGGCCCACGAGCCGGCCCTGCAGCCGGGCGTGGCCGCAAATCAGCTCGGGCGCGTAGTCAGCCTTGAACTCCAGCAGGTCAGAGCCATCCACCAGCCGCGCCATCACCTCGCGCACGTCGTAGGGCTCGCGCTCGTCGGCCGGCACCAGGCCCAGCAGTTCCTGCTCGTCGTACAGCGGTTCTGAGCAGGCAGGTTCTGCCGTGGCGGTGTCCCAGCGCAGTTTGTCCAAGACCTCGCGCGCCATGGCAATGGCGTGGGCGTCGTCCTCGCACAGGTACTCGCCCAGACCGGTCACGCTGGCGTGGGTCTGGGCGCCGCCCAGTTCCTCTTCGGTGCTGTCCTCGCCCATGGCGGCTTTCACCAGCGGCGGGCCGGCCAGAAAAATGTTGGAGCGCCCGCGCACCAGAATCACATAGTCGGACAGGCCCGGCAGATAGGCGCCACCCGCCGTGGACGAGCCATGCACCACGGCAATCTGCGGCAGCCCGGCTGCCGACATGCGCGCCTGGTTGGCAAAGCTGCGCCCGCCCTCGACAAAAATCTCGCTCTGGTACAACAGGTTGGCGCCACCGCTTTCCACCAGGTGCACCATGGGCAATTTGTGCTGCAGCGCGACCTGCTGGGCGCGCAGCGCCTTGCGCAGGCCCATGGGTGCCACCGTGCCGCCCTTGACGGCGCTGTCGTTGGCCGAAATCATGCAGCGCTTGCCTGACACGGTGCCAACACCCACGATGGAGCCCCCGCCCATCACGCTTTTGCTGCCGTCATCGTCATGCAGGCCCAGACCGGCCAGCCGGCTGAGCTCCAGAAATGGCGAGCCCCGGTCCAGCAGGCGCGCCACCCGCTCGCGCGGCAGCAACTGGCCCCGCGCCTCAAACTTGCTGCGCTTGGATTCGGAC
>RFWA01000598.1 GCA_009922295.1 Betaproteobacteria bacterium | reverse complement strand
GCGCAAAGCATCATGCGCGCCAAAGAGGCCACGCGGGCCATCGGCACGCCACGACCAAGGTTGCTGGCACTAGGGGCCGTGGCGAGCCTGCTCAGTGTCGGTGCTACCGTTGTGCTCACGGGTTGGATAGATCCACTGGCGCTTATGGACCAGAAGTCTGCCATCGGCCCTGTAGCGACAACCACGGCTCCCGCCATAACGGATCCTGCCACGGTAGTCGTTGCGCCGAGGGCCCAGCAGGCCGACGGAACCTCGCTCCCTGTCAATAACGGCGCCGCAAGCACCCCGCCTCAGGGTCGCGATACTGCTACGCCAGCCTCCGCGAAGGCAGGAAAAAAAGAGGCAGCGGTAACGGCCCTCGCCACGGCGACCGTGGCGCCTTTACCATCCCGAGCCAGTCCTGAGCCTGTTGCTGCTGCTGCTCCTGCCCTTGCTCCTGCTCCTGCTCCTGCCACTTCTAATTCTGCTGCTACTCCTGCTGCTACTTCTACTGCGCCTGCGACTGCGCCACCTTCTGCTAACGTGCCGCCTGCTGCCCCTGCTGTTGCGCTTGCTGCTGCGCCAGTTCCGGCCACCACCCGGCCAACATCCCGAGCCCGTTCAGCGGCATCCCAGGCCAAGTTGTCTGACTTGCCCCAAATGCTGGTCACAGCACCGCCGGGGGCAAGCAAGCTGGAACTGGCCTACGCCGCGCTGACGCAAGGTCGCCTGTCGGATGCTGCATCGGGCTACAAAGAAATACTCAAAGTCAACCCGGAAGAACGCGACGCGCTGCTGGGCTTGGCCTATGTGTCGCACAAAGAAGGGCGGGACGAAGAAGCGCGCGATTACTACAAACGCGTGTTACGCCAAGAGCCAGGCAACCCAACGGCACGGGCCGGGCTGTTAATTCAAAATTTGACCAACGATGCCGAAGACGTGTCAGCCAGTTCCCGCGATGTCGCCGAGCAGCACCCAGGCTCAGCGGCAGCGCAATCCGTACTGGGGCATAGCCTGGTGCGGCAGGGGCGCCTGGCTGATGCCCAAATGGCCTTCCAGCGTGCCCAAGTGCTCGAACCCAGCGTGGCACTCCACGCCTTCAATCTGGCGGTGGCGCTTGACCGGCTCAAAAGCCATGCTATGGCCCGAACCTTCTACGAACGCGCGCTGTCGCTGTCAAGGCAGAGCGGCGGCGAACAGGCCAGTGGGCTGCCGCATGCCGTGGTGCAGCAGCGCATCGATGAATTGCGCCTGGCCACGTCATCCAATCTGCCTGCAGTCAAGCAACCGTGAAAAAGGTGACCGCATGAATAGCCTGAACCCTGATTTCCCCCTCTGTCATACAGGCCTGGCCCTGCCATGAGCGCTGTTCCGGCCACCCCGGCTCGACCCACCGCCCCGAGCGCGCCGCCAGTGCGCTTGGGTGACCAGCTCGTCGCGCTTGGCTTAATCAGCAGCGATCAGCTCCGCATTGCGCTGATGGAGCAAAAGCAAACTGGCAAGCCACTTGGCGAGGCCCTGATGGCCTTGGGCTTCGCCTCAGCCGAGGTGATGCGCAGTGCCCTGGCGGAAAACCTGGGTGAGAAATCTATCAGCCTCAAAGGCATCGTGGCCGATGCCGAGGCTTTGGCACTCATACCCAAAGCCGTAGCCAAACGCCATTCACTGTTTCCGGTCAGTTTGGTCAAGCAAACCAATGAGCTGATCATCGCCACGGCCAACCCCAATGACATCGTGGCGGCCGATCAGATCAAGGCCATGCTTGGGAGCGGCCCAAGGCCGAGCTGGCGTTTGGGCAATGGTGCGGAAATCCAAAGTGCCATCGAGCA
>RFWA01000597.1 GCA_009922295.1 Betaproteobacteria bacterium | reverse complement strand
GGTGGACTTGCCCGAGCCCGAGACACCAGTCACCGCCACCAGCCGCTTGAGTGGAACCCGGGCCGTCACGTCTTGCAGGTTGTGCAGCTTGGCGCCCTCCACCGTCAACCAGCCAGGGCCGTCACTGCTAGCGGAGTCAACCTCTCGCCGCAGCCCCAGCGGGTGCTGCATGGCCTGCAACAGGTAGCGCCCGGTTTGCGACTCGGCCGCCGCCTGCACGTCAGCCACCGAACCCTGCGCCACCAATCGGCCACCGCGCTTGCCCGCGCTGGGCCCGATGTCGATGATGTGCTCGGCATGGCGGATGGTGTCCACATCGTGTTCCACCACCACCAGGGTGTTGCCCTTGTCGCTCAGACTTTGCAAGGCATCGAGCAGGATGCGGTTGTCACGCGCGTGCAGGCCGATGGTGGGCTCATCGAGCACGTAGCAGACGCCCTGCAAATTACTGCCCAGCTGCGCTGCCAGCCGGATGCGCTGCGCCTCGCCGCCGCTGAGCGTAGGCGCCCCCCGGTCCAGCGTCAGGTAGCCCAGGCCGACCTGCTCCAGAAACTCCAGCCGGCTGCGAATCTCGGGGATCAGGTCGCGCGCGATGTCGGTCTCGCGCTGGCTCAAGGTGTTGCCCTGTAGCGTCTGCACCCACTGCCGCACATCGGTCACGCTCAAGGCTGCAATGTCGGCAATGCCAACGCCGCCAAATCGCACGGCGCGCGCTGTGGCGTTGAGCCGGGTGCCGGCACAGGCCGGGCAGGCGGCATCCAACAGGTCTTCCACATCGGGCTCGGCAAAGGTCTGTTCCCGGCCGCCGTGGTCGTCATCGCGCACAGAGTCGTCAAACACCTTGCGCTGGTCCTTGTTCAGCTTGACGCCAGTGCCAACGCACTCGGGGCACCAGCCGTGTTTGCTGTTGTAAGAGAACAGGCGCGGGTCCAGCTCGGCGTAGCTGGTGCTGCAGACCGGGCAGGCACGCCGGCTCGAAAACGCATGCAGCTGGCCGATGCCGGCCGTGGGCTGGCCGGCTTGCATGGCGGCCTGCAAACCGCCCAGGTCGCTCAGCACGTGCAGCACGCCCTTGCCGTGGGTGAGGGTGGTGGCCAGCGCCTGGCGCAGCTGGGCCTCGTGCTCAGGCTGCACGGTGAGGCTGAACACCGGCAGCTCGATGGTGTGTTCTTTGAAGCGGTCGATTCGCGGGAAGCCGGTGGTCGGCAAAAAATTACCGTCCACCCGCAAGTGGGTAAAGCCACGCGGCCGGGCCCAGTCGGCCAGCTCGGTGTAAACGCCCTTGCGGTTCATCACCAGCGGTGCCAACAGGCCGATGTGCTGGCCACGAAATGTTTTGAGCAGCTGGGCGGCGATGCTGTCGGGGGTTTGCGGGGCCACCGGCGTGCCGTCACGTACACAATGCTGGGTGCCGAGCTTGACGTACAGCAGGCGCAAAAAATGCCAGACCTCGGTGGTGGTGCCGACCGTGGATTTCCGCCCACCGCGCGACAGACGCTGCTCGATGGCCACCGTGGGCGGTATGCCGTACACGGCATCCACCTCGGGCCGGCCAGCCGGCTGAACGATGCTGCGCGCATAAGCGTTGAGCGACTCCAGGTAGCGGCGCTGGCCTTCGTTGAACAGAATGTCAAAGGCCAGCGTCGACTTGCCCGAGCCTGACACACCGGTGATGACGCTGAACTTGCCGCGCGGAATGTCCACGCTGAGCGACTTGAGGTTGTGCTCACGGGCGTTCACAATTTGGATGCTGTCCGATGCGCCCGAACTCTGGGCCACCGGCAGCGTCTGGTGGACAAAGGCATAGGGCGCC
>RFWA01000596.1 GCA_009922295.1 Betaproteobacteria bacterium | reverse complement strand
AGTGCGCAGCGCCGACGCCACAGTGGCCGCAACCTCACTGCAACCCGTGGCCCAGCCGGCGCGGCTACCGGTGACCTCCATGGCTGCTGCTGCGGCTGCCAGCGCTCCAATGCGATTGGGTGCCCCGGAGCTGGCGTCCGTCGTCCCGGCCCGTCCACCCGGGTTTTGTATCGGTTGCCCTGAGCGCCCGATCTTCTCTGCCATGACCCTGGTGCAAGAGGAGCTGGGCATGCACCACATCTCTGCCGACATCGGTTGCCATCTGTTTGCCGCTATGCCGCCGTTTCATCTGGGTGCGACCACCATGGGCTACGGTCTGGGCGCGTCCAGTGCGGCTGCACTCAATGTAGCGGCGGGCAAGCGCTCGATCGCGATGATGGGCGACGGCGGCTTCTGGCACAACGGCTTGGCCAGTGGCATTGGCAACGCGGTGTTCAACAAGGCTGACGGCGTGATTGTGATCGTGGACAACAACTACTCTGCCGCTACAGGCGGCCAGGATCTGTTGTCGTCCCGTGCCGACAACCAGAACCGCAGCACGCAGCACCCGATTGAGAGTGCGGTGCGGGGCGTTGGTGTGCAGTGGGTGCGCACGGTTGACAACACCTATGATGTCAGTGCCATGCAGTCCGCGTTGAAAGAGGCCTTGAGCACCGACTTCAAAGGCCCCAAGGTGGTGATTGCGCAAAGCGAATGCATGCTTAATAAGCAGCGCCGCGTCAAGCCGCAGGTGGCGGCTGCGGTGCAGCGTGGCGAGCGGGTGGTCAAGGAAAAATTTGGCGTGGACTCCGCCGTGTGCAGTGGTGACCACGCCTGTATGCGCATCTCGGGTTGTCCCTCGCTGACGCTGAAGAATAGCGGTGACCCGCTCAAGCCTGACCCGGTGGCCCATGTGGACGATGGTTGCGTCGCCTGTGGCCATTGTGGCGAGGTGGCAGATGCCGCTGTGCTGTGCCCCTCGTTCTACCGGGTGGACTGGGTGCGCAACCCGGGTCCTTGGGAACAGCGCCTGGACGGCTGGCGCCGCAAGGTGGTGGGGTGGTTTCAGGCGCGCCAAGATCGCAGCCTGCGCGCCCGGGCGCTTTATGCGGAGGTCGAATGACAGCCGATTCGAGGGCCCATTCACCCGCCCCGCGGGTGTTGGGCGCTGACCCAAAGCGCCCCATCACCATTGCCATTCTGGCCTTGGGTGGCCAGGGTGGCGGTGTGTTGGTCGACTGGATTGTTGATCTGGCCCAGAGCAACGGCTACTTGGCGCAGGCCACCTCAGTGGCCGGTGTCGCACAGCGTACAGGCGCCACCATTTATTACATTGAATTGTTGGCCAAGCGCCATATGCCGGCCCAGGGCGGCTTGCCTGTGCTGGCCCAGATGGCGGTGCCGGGCGAGGTAGACATCGTGATCGCCTCTGAGCTGATGGAGGCGGGCCGTGCCATGCAGCGTGGTCTGGTCACACCGGAGCGCACCACGCTGATCGCCTCATCCCACCGCGACTACGCCACGCTGGAAAAGGTGGCGCCGGGCAATGGCGTGGCTGATGCCGCGGCCGTGCTGGAGGCTGGCTACAAGCACGCGCAGCGGTTTTTGCACGACGACTTGCAGGCCTTGGCCCGGCAGCACGGTAGCGCCTTGTCGGCGACGCTGTTCGGCGCCCTGGCCGGTAGCGGTGAACTGCCCTTTGATGAGGCGGCCTTCGAGGCCACGGTGGTGCGTGCCGGCGTTGGCGTTGCTCCCAGCCTGCGCGCCTGGCGTGCCGGTCTGGAGGCGGTGCGCCGCCCGGTGCTGCGCGAGGCACCCGCCGACCCCATGGCCAC
>RFWA01000595.1 GCA_009922295.1 Betaproteobacteria bacterium | reverse complement strand
TTTTTCCGATGCAACAGTGACCGTCACTGACAGCACTGGCGCCACAGTTGGAACCAGCGCCACGATCGGCGCAGATGGTGTCTACACCATCACGCTCAACGCAGGCGCCGTTGCGCCCTTTGTCCTGACCGCCACGCGGCCCGGGGAAGACGGCGCCAGCGAATCGCTGGTCAGTGTCGTCTCGAGCGTGACCGGTGCCAGCGCCACGGCCAACATCACCCCGATCACCAACTTGATCGCGGCCAGGCTCAGCCCCACAGGCGACCCAAGCAAACTCGGCGCCGAACTCGCCGCCAAGACAGCCAATCTGTCAACCGCGACCGTGAGCGGCAAGGTGGATGAAGTGCAGGCGATTCTGGCCCCGATCCTCACTGCCACCGAAACCATCGGGACCAACCCGCTCACCGGTAGTTTTAGCGCCAACGGCGCAGGTTACGACCGTTTGCTTGACTCGGTCAAGATCTCGATTGTCCCGGCCAGTGCGACCACCAGCAACATTGAGGTGGGCATCAAGCAGCAGCAGGCCGAAGACGTCAAGCCAGTGACCATCCAGTTCAGCAGCAACACCGTCGCCGCCAGCGTGGACACCATCCCCACCATTGACAAAACCAAGTTGGTGGTGGAGGGTACGGCAGCCCTAATCAAGTCATTCCTGGCTCAGCTGACCACCTGTTATGCCTTGCCACTGGCCAACCGGGTTGACTCAACCATTACAAACGGCCTGGCGACTGGCACGGCTGTGAATGTGGTGGCATCCGCCTGCAAGTCGGCTTTTTTTGGCGACAACCCGGCTAAGTTCAAGAGCAATGGCAGCGTCGTCGGCCGCGACAGCAATGGCAGTGGGGCGTTTGCCGGCCTGTTCAAAGACGGGGCGACCGGCGTGGTGTTCAGCCAGGGCAGCTACGAGTTCACGCGAGCCAATGGCGACATCGTGGCTGGCTACAAGTCCAAGGACAGCGCAGGCAACGAGACCTTCGACACTTTTGTTTTGCGTAAGGACACCGATGACAAGCTCAAGCTGATCGGCAACGAGTATGTGTACGGTGGCGGCGTGTCGGCCTACCAACAAATCCGCACCTTTGTCAACGATGTCCCTTCGACCTACTACAGCACCGGCTACGCCCTCAGCATGCCATTGATGAGTGGCGTAGCTTATGTCAAGATCACGACGCCCAAAGAGACCACGCTCACCATGATCCCGGGCTCGGATGGCATGGTGTTTCCGAAACTCAATGCAAATCGCGTCGCCGTGAAGAGCGATGGGGCCGTGACAACAAGCATCAGCGACATGGTATCGAGCGGCACCAGCTTTATCCGGATTCGAAGCGAATATGCTGACACCACCTCCACGGCACTCCATCCCGCGGCGCGAGAAAGCGGGCTAGCTTTCACCTCCACAGACGCCACAGACCCTGAGATCAGCGGCTACGGCAACCAAAGCCTGTGGGTGTTCAAGTACTACAACAGCAGCAATGTCCTGTTGGCCACGCAGAGCTACAAAACCCGCGCCCGCGCCAACACAATCGCCGAGATGCGCACCCGGGCCTGGGCCAAACTGGACGCTACCGGCCTCAAGTATTTGACCGACAACTTTGTAGCCAGCACCGCTTCCCTGCCCAGCAACAACAGCTACACCAAGCTGCCAAGCAGCGGTCTGGCCGATCTCACGTGGGAAGTGCCCAGCGGCGCGCTGCCGCCGACCTCCGTCACGCTGTTTGGCAAGGCCGGTCCGGACACCGATGGCGGCGGCACCAAGGTTAACTTCAATGATGCTCAATCAGTTGGCTCGACCAAGCGTGGGGTCACCATCAGTTGTGCCAACGGCACGG
>RFWA01000594.1 GCA_009922295.1 Betaproteobacteria bacterium | reverse complement strand
ACTTAATTCTGCGCTGATGGATGGCTCACTTGACGCCAATGTCTTTCAGAACCGTGCCTACATGGACTCCTTCAATGCGCAGCACAAAGGTACTCTGGAAGAGGTCCTGCAAGTGCCCAGCGCACCATTGGGTCTGTACTCTGCCAAACATAAAGACCTCAAAGCACTGCCGAGTGGCGCCAAGGTCGCGGTACCCAATGACCCGACATCTTTGGGTCGTTCACTCGCCTACATGCAGAGTCAGGGTCTGCTGACCCTTGACCCCGCTGTACCAGCGGGCCGCGCCACAGAGAAAAATGTCAGCGCCAATCCTAAGAATCTCCAGTTGGTGTTGCTGGATGCGCCCCAGATGCCTCGAGCCATGCCAGAAGTCGACCTAGCCGCGATTTTAGGTAACCACGTCATTGCGGCGGGCATGCTCTTGTCCTCGGCTCTGGCACTGGAAGACCCTGCACCACAGTACCGTATCATTTTGGTGGCTCGCAATGACGTTGCCAAAGGCGATCTCATCAAAAAGTTGGTGACCGGTTACAAATCAAACGAGTACCGCAGGTTCGTCGAGAACGACCCGAAAGCCAAAGGCTTCTCACGCCCGGAATACTGGCGCTAAGGTCGAAGTCATGAAACCTCCCGCGCCACAAGCCGCCAGCAGTGCGGAGAGGGCCTGTCAGGTCATCCGGGATGCGATCCAGAGTGGTCAATACCCGGGCGGCTCTTGGCTCAGGGAGCAATCGATTGCCGAGAGAGCTCAGGTGTCTCGCACCTCGGTGCGTCAAGCGTTCAATATCCTGGCGGCCGAGGGTTTTGTCGAGCTTCACCCCAATCGTGGCGCGATGGTGGTGGACTGGACCGAGGACAATTTGTTGCAGGTGTTTGACCTGCGCGCCATGCTAGAGGGCTATGGCTGTGAGTTAGCAGCCATGAACCGGACAGAGCAAGACCTGGCTGCACTACAAGCGGAGGCCAACGTTTTCAGCGATCTGCTGGTCGCGCAGGCTGTCGCTGACAGGCAGTTGGTGGCAGAGTCGAACAACCGATTTCATCGACTGATTTTGAGCGCAGGCAGAAATCCGCGCCTGGCTTCCCTGTTGGTGGCTGTCGTCCATGTGCCCATCGTTCGACAGACGTTTGGCAAGTATGACCAAGTCGCCCTTGAACGTAGCGCCCTGCAGCATCAGGACCTCGTCCTGGCGATCCGTGCACGCGATGCGCAGTGGGCTCAGGCCACTATGCGGGCCCACATTCTGGCGGCTAAAAATGTCATTTTTGACAAATCGGGCGCTTGATCAAAGGCTGCCTTCCTCAACGCTCGGTTCTTCACATATTCACTCCAATGCCAGCGCTAAATCCACAAGCTGATGCCCAACGCGCCATGCAGGTCATGCAGGACGGTGGAATTGCCATCCTGCCCAATGACGTGGGTTACTCACTGATAGCAGCGACAAGCCCGGCGCTTCATAAAATATTCAACACGAAACGGCGGGCGCCACAAAAGCTTAATGCGATGTTGGGCAATAAAGACCTGCACCGAGAACTTCATGTGGTGAGCGAACGCGGCAAGTCGATCGTCGAGGCCATTACCCAAGACTATGACCTCCCGCTTGGGTTGATTGCACCCTGTCACAGTGACCACCCGCTACTGCGCAGTCTGGACCCAGACACGTATGAACGTAGCACCAAAGACAACACCTTGCTCATGCTGCTTAATGCCGGGGCGTTTCATCGTGAGATCACCCGCTTAAGCGTGGAGCGGCAAACGCTGCTGTTTGGATCATCGGCCAACCTGTCGATGCACGGCACCAAGTTTCGTGTCGAAGACATGGAGACCG
>RFWA01000593.1 GCA_009922295.1 Betaproteobacteria bacterium | reverse complement strand
AGGCTTTGCCGCCGAGCTGGCCAGCCACGGGCTTGACCTGATCTTCCTGCTGGCGCCCACCAGCACGGACGAGCGCATGGCCCAGGTGGCGCGGGTGGCTACCGGCTACGTTTACTACGTGTCGCTCAAGGGCGTGACCGGCGCCGGGACATTGGACACGGCTGCGGTGGAGGCCATGCTGCCACGCATCCGCAAGTTCGTCAGCGTACCGGTAGGCGTTGGCTTTGGCATCCGCGATGCTGCCACCGCGCGGGCCATCAGCCGGGTGGCCGACGCCGTGGTGATCGGTAGCCGCCTGATCCAGCTGGTGGACGGGCAGCCGCGCAAACAGGTGTGCGCCGTTGCGCGGGATTTCCTGAGCGAGATCCGCACCGCTTTGGATTCATAATGCCCTTTCCACTGCGGAGTACCTTATGAGCTGGCTTGAAAAACTGCTGCCCCCCAAAATTCAGCACACCGACCCGGCCGACCGGCGCAGCGTACCGGAAGGGCTGTGGGTCAAATGCCCAAGTTGCGAGACCGTGCTGTACAAGACCGACTTGGAGCACAACCAGAATGTCTGCCCGACCTGCAGCCACCACCACCGCATCGGAGCGCGGTCTCGGCTGAACCTATTTTTGGACAACGAAGGGCGCTACGAGATCGGGCAAGAGGTGCTGCCGGTCGACGCCCTCAAGTTCAAGGACAGCCGCAAGTACCCAGACCGCCTTAAAGAAGCGCTGGAGAATACCGGCGAGACCGACGCGCTGGTGGTCATGGGCGGCGCCGTGCTGGGCATCGGCGTGGTGGCAGCCTGTTTTGAGTTCGAGTTCATGGGTGGCAGCATGGGCTCGGTGGTGGGTGAGCGATTTGTGCGCGGGGTGCACACCGCCATCGAGCAAAAAGTACCCTTTATCTGCTTCACGTCCACCGGTGGTGCACGCATGCAAGAGGGCTTGCTGAGCCTGATGCAGATGGCGAAGACCAACGCGTCGCTGACGCGGCTAGCCAAGAAAGGCCTGCCCTACATCAGTGTGCTGACCGACCCCACCATGGGAGGCGTCAGCGCTGGTTTCGCTTTCTTGGGCGATGTGGTGGTGGCCGAGCCCAAGGCACTGATCGGCTTCGCTGGCCCGCGCGTGATCGAGTCGACGGTACGCGTGACTCTGCCTGAGGGCTTCCAGCGGTCTGAGTTCCTGCAAACCAAGGGCGCGGTCGACTTCATCTGTGACCGGCGTGAACTACGCAAAACCCTGGCCAGCACCCTGGCCATGCTGCAGCGCCAGCCCGCCGACGCCGTCGGTTGATCAGACAGACAGCAACATCAGACCCTGCAGATGACCCAGCACAATGGCAGCCACCTGCAGCAAGACCAGCAGCACCAAGGGTGACAGGTCGACACCACCGACTAGCGGTACCAGTCGCCGAATCGGCGTCAGTGGCGGCGCACACAAGCGCTCGACGACGTCTGCCAAGGCGGAGGCCGTCTGCACCCAGGACAGAACGGCGTAGACGATCAACAGCCCGGTCAGGCCCGAAATCGCTAAACGTGCCACCCCAAACCCGGCCAGGATCGGCACCGCAAACAGGCCGTCCGAAGCACCCGCGAGCAGCCACAGCAGCATGAACTGCGCCAACTGCAAAAGGTAAGCCGCCACCAGACTGGCTGTGTCCAGTGCGCCCACTGCAGGCAGCACCCGACGCAAGGGCAGCACCAGCCAGTCGGTCAGGGCGAACACAAAACGACCCAGCGGATTACCCGAGCGTGCTGACATGGGAATGCGCTGCTGCTGCATGTACAAGCGCAGCAGGCAGCTGCCGCCCACCACGCCGGTCACCACTTCGAGCAGC
>RFWA01000592.1 GCA_009922295.1 Betaproteobacteria bacterium | reverse complement strand
TGACCCAACTCCACATAGACCGTTTTCAACTGCGTGTAGTGGTCCATTGCCACCATGCTGTTTTCATGGCCAATGCCAGACTCGGCTGCACCACCAAATGGCATCTCGATAGGCGTGATGTTGTAATTGTTGATCCAGCAAATACCAGCCTTCAGGCGAGCCACAACACGGTGCGCCCGGGCGATGTCGCTGGTGAAAACCCCGGCCGCCAAGCCGAACCGCGTGTTGTTGGCGCGGGCGATGACTTCATCTTCGTCGTCGAACACCAGCATGGACAACACGGGGCCAAAAATTTCCTCACGCACAATGCGCATCTCGTCATGACAATCTGAAAAAATGGTCGGGGCGACAAAATTGCCACCCGCGCAGCCGGGGATATTCAGGCGCTGCCCCCCAAAGCTGAGCGTGGCGCCTTCTGCCTGGCCGCTCGCAATATAGTCCATGACCTTCTCCGCATGGGCATTGGAAATCAAGGCCCCAAGCTCGGTGAGCTCATCCATTGGATCGCCAACCCGAAGCAATGCAGTACGCTCTTTGAGCCTGGCCAAAAACCGCTCAGCCAAGCCCCGCTGCACAAAGACCCGGCTGCAATTGGTGCAAACCTCGCCTTGAGTGTAAAAATTGCCCATCATGGCGGCGGCCACTGCCTGCTCCAGATCAGCATCGTCAAACACGATCAGCGGTGATTTGCCACCAAGCTCCATGGTGACGCGCTTGAGTGTGCCCGAGGCGGTCTGCATCACCTGCTTGCCAGTTGGCACTGAGCCCGTGACCGAGACCTTCGCCACACCCGGATGGGCTGCCAACAGGGCCCCGGTATGACCACGGCCCTGCAAGACATTGAACACGCCTGGCGGCACCCCGGCCTCGCGGTAGATCTCGGCCAGTTTCACAGCCGTCATCGGCGTGAGTTCGGACGGCTTGAAGATCATGGCATTGCCAGCTGCCAATGCCGGCGCTGATTTCCAGCAGGCAATTTGCAGGGGGTAGTTCCATGCCCCAATACCGACACAAACCCCGAGCGGCTCACGCCGGGTGTAGGCGAATGCGTTTTTCAAGGGGTACTGCGCGCCGGCCAGGGTGGCTGCGGCACCGGCGAAAAATTCAAGGCAGTCGGCACCGCTTTGAACATCGACCACCAAGGCCTCCTGGATCGGCTTGCCGCAATCACGAACCTCCAGTTCAGCCAGTTCGCGATTGCGCAGGCGCAGCAAATCCGCTGCGCGGCGCAGGATGCGGCCCCGCTCAGTGGCGGTGAAAGCAGACCATTGCTCAAAGCCCCGCTGGGCGCTGGCCACTGCTGCCTCGACATCTGCCTCCGTAGCGTCCCATACAGCGGCTACTGCTTGACCGGTAGCCGGGTTAAAGGTCTCAAAGCGTTCGCCACCACCCTGAAAGGGCATGCCGCCAACAAAACTTGGAACCACTGATTCGCTCATGCTCTGATGCGCGTGTTCAGTCGGCTTTGGCCGTGCGCCTGGCAGCGCGCCGACCACGTGCGCTGCTGTCAGACTCGACAACCGTGCGTTCCGGCAAAGTCACCACTCGACGCAGGCAGTCAAAGGGGGCCGTCAGATGCGGAATCGCCATGGCTTCCACGAAAAATTCCTGGAACCTCGGTTCAACCGCTGTTTCTATTTTTTCGACCCTGCGCACCAGTTGCTCAATCTCGCGTCGTGAGCGTTGGTCCAACAAGGCGATCCGCGCGCCGGTACCCGCTGCATTGCCGGCCGAACTGACCTGCTCGAGCTCACAATCGGGGATCATGCCCAGCACCATCGCGTATTTGACATCGATATGGCTGCCAAAGGCACCGGCCAAGCGGATCCGG
>RFWA01000591.1 GCA_009922295.1 Betaproteobacteria bacterium | reverse complement strand
GGAGCCGTTTGACGGCGGCGCCTGGGAGTGGCACCAAGACTATGGTTACTGGTACCACAACGGCTGCTTGTTCCCGCACATGGCCAGCGTGATGGTGGCGCTGGACCGCGCCGATCGTGACAACGGCTGCCTGCAGGTGATTCGAGGCTCGCATCAGGCCGGCCGCATCAACCACAGCACTGGACCGGGCGAGCAGGTAGGCGCCGACATGGAGCGCGTGGATCAGATGCTGAAAGAGATGGACCTCGTCTATGCCGAGATGGCGCCGGGCGATGGCTTGTTCTTCCACAGCAATGTGATGCACCGCTCCGACCAGAACCGCTCGCCCAATCGACGCTGGACAGTACTTTTTTGCTACAACGCAGCACACAACACCCCTTACAAAGCCCAAGCGCATGCCAGCTACAACAAGCTCGACAAAGTACCAGACCAGGCCGTCAAGGCCGCAGGCATACGCCTGAGTGATCCTGCCCAATCGCAGTTTCAAATCAAGAAGGCCCATGCAGCGCCAAGCGCCGTCACCCCTTAAAACCGCCGCCCCATCGAATACAGGAACGCCCATCATGATTCCACGCCTTCTGCTCACCGGCGCTGCCGGCAAACTTGGCCGCCATCTGCGCACCAGCCTGCGGCCCTACGCGCAGCAGATGCGGCTCTCCGATATCGCCACCATGGAAGCCGCCGGCCCAGGAGAAGAGCTTCAGCTCTGCCAACTGGCGGACAAAAAGGCGGTAGACCAACTGGTAAAGGGCTGCAATGCCATCGTCCATATGGGCGGCCTGGCCACCGACTACGCTTTTGAAGAAATTTTGGAAGCCAATATCAAAGGTGTGCTGCACATCTATGAGGGCGCCCGCCGCCACGGCGTTGAGCGCGTGGTGTTCGCCAGCTCTAACCATGTGGTGGGATTTCATCAGCAAAATGACCTGCTGGGCACCGATTGCCTGCGTCGCCCGGACAGCTATTACGGTCTGTCCAAGTCATTCGGAGAGGACGTGGCGCAGTTTTACTGGAACCGCTATGGCATTCAAAGCGCCAGCATGCGCATCGGCTCGGCCTTTCCCGAACCCAAGGACCGCCGAATGCTCCACACCTGGCTGAGCTATCGCGATCTGACCGAGTTAATTCGGTGTTGCTTGGAGACGCCACAAATCGGCCACACCGTTGTTTTTGGCATGTCGGACAACCGCAACCCCTGGTGGAATAACGCTGGCGCGGCTCACCTGGGGTTCAAGCCACAAGACAGCGCAGAGCCCTACCGTGCCGATCGAGAGGCGACACCGCCCCTTGACCCCATGGACCCGGCGCGTCGCTACCAGGGCGGTAGCTTCGTCAAAAGCGGACCCTTCAATTAATTGGGGTCAGATTCCAATTAGTTGACAATTAAAAAGTATGAGATTTAATTGGAATCTGACCCCAATTAAAGGAGATAGCTGTGCGTCCTGAAGTTTCTTATCCCCGCGAGGCTGATACCCCGGTCTCACACCTGCCTTTCAGTCCGGCCGTACGGGTGGGGCATATGGTGTTCGTATCGGGACAAGCCTCGGTAGACATCACTGGGGCCATCGTGTCTGACACGTTTGAGGGCGAGTTTCGGCGGTCTGTGGAGAATCTTCGCAAGGTGCTGCAATCAGCAGGTTGCACTTTGGCCCAGGTCGTTCAAACGCGCAACTACGTGCGCGACGCCACCGATTTGCCCGAGTTCAACCGCCTTTACCGTGAATATTTTCAGGCGCCCTACCCTGCACGCACCACCATCACCGGCTGCCTGTCTGCCGCGCTGCGCTTTGAGTTGGAGTGCATCGCCGTCGCTGATTCCAGCGCAACATGA
>RFWA01000060.1 GCA_009922295.1 Betaproteobacteria bacterium | reverse complement strand
CCAATCCCGAAGTTCCTACCCAAAGTCACGCTGCCGCCACCGCCACCGCCTCCGCCGCCCCCGGTTGAAGCAGAGACGGCCAAGGCCGACATCGTCTTGGCTCAGGAGAAAGAACGCAAGCGGCAGCTGGAACTGAAGGCTGTGGAACGCCAGGAGAAACTCAAAAAAGAAAAATTGGAGAAGGAAGCGGCGGCGCTTGAGAAGAAACGGCAACTCGCAGAAGCCAAGCAGGAGACCCAGCGTGCCGAGGCGTTGCGACTGGACCAAATGAAGCGCGCCCTGGCGCAGTCACGTGCCACCGCCGCAACCGGCGCTGCCGTCACGCCGGCACCTGTCACGCCTAAGCCAGCTGTGACACCGCCAGCAGTAACGCCTACCCCGGCCGTGACACCTCCAGCTGTGACGCCAGCCCCAGCCGTGACGCCTCCAGCGGCGACGACCGGCAAGCCAAGTCCTACACCGGCTACCGTACCCGCACCGGTCACCCCTGGCGCCACTGGCGCTGCAACTGCCACCGGCGCTGCGGCACAAGCGGCCGGTCCGTCGGCAAGTTATGGTGGGCGCCTCGTGGCGCGCATTCGGCCCAACATCACCTTCCCTGGAGACGTGGCTGGCATCATGGGTAATCCTGGCGCCGAAGTTGAAGTGCGGGCTGACGCCGATGGCACCATCATCAGCCGCAAATTGCTCAAATCCAGTGGTATCAAGGCTTGGGATGAGGCAGTGCTCAAAGCCATCGACAAAACCGAAACTCTGCCGCGAGACATTGATGGGCGAGTCCCAAGCCATTTGGAGTTCACGTTCAGGCCGAAGGACTGAAACCAGGTCCGAACATGCGCCAGAGAAAACGCCATAGTGGCCTAATTCATTCATAAACCAACTGGGCCAAGCCGTCGTTCGCTCGAACACCCGAGGGCCTCTCCATGTCGATGAACTACCATTCCCGCCTATTTTTCAGCAGTTTTTTCGCCGCCGGAATTTCGCTGCTTGCGACGCCGACCTTTGCCCAATGGGCGCCAAGCAAGGCTGACATCCAGAAATGTGGAAAGATTGAAGATGATCTTGCACGATTGGCTTGTTTTGATGCGCTCCACGCTCGAGTTCAAGGCGCTCCCAGTGTGTCGCCACCTGTTAGGGGTGTGGGCCTTTGGGAAGTGTCAACCGACCGCTCAAAAATCGATGACTCCACGTCAGTAACTGCACTTCTGACCGCTTCACAACCCATTGGCACGGGCTTTAGGCAGGCCAGTCCGACGGCCGTTGCGCGTTGCAAAGAGGGCGATTTAGATTTCTACATCGTCTGGGACGTATTTGTTGGCAGCGGTAAACATCCAGTGACGATGAGACTCGATGCTGACGACGCGCGTATTGAGTCGTGGTCTGTGTCGACAGATCACAAAGCAACCTTTTACTCGGGTAATGTGAATGTCTTGTTTGAAGCTCTGACAAAGGCCAAGAAACTTGTCGTCAGAACCACCCCTTTTGGGGAAAGTCCGGTGATTACTTCGTTTGATATTTCCGGATTCGCCAATGTACGCCCTGCAATTTTGAAAGCCTGTGGGCTATAGGCACTTGCTCTGACGGACAAGCTGGAAATTGCATCTTTCTCGTCATTCCCGCACACTTGTCGTCAATAAACGCTACGATTTAAATAGCGATAAACCCAATAAATACGTGGCCTAGAGCCCGATTTCACTCATAAACCACAACGGCCTGCCCCTGGTCGGCCTGGGCGCGCCACCCGGCCAGGGCGGCGTCGCTGGGGTAGATGCGGGCTTGCTCGCCCAACTGCAGGTCAACCGTGACCATCCCGGCTTGCCCCAGTCGCGAGACGGCCAGGCGCATCGATAGGCCCCGCAGCAGTTCACCCTGCTCGCCCATCTCACGCTGTGGCGGGTGCGCTGCCAGCAAGCGGGCCACGTCAGGCGCATGACCGTTGAGCACGACGCGCAGGTACTTGCCAAAGCGGCAACGTGCCTGCTCCAGACTCCAGAGCTGGGTCACCGTCAGTTGCATGCCGCCGGCAAAACGGTCAGGCTGCAGCTTGCCCATCACCACCACCAGTTCGTCGTCCTTGAGCAGCTGGCGGTGCGCGGCGATCAACGCTTCGTCGGCGCGGGCGTCGACCGTGCCTGATTTGTCGTCGAGCTTGAACAGGGCCAGCTTGCCCCGCTGACCGTTGATGACGCGAAAGTCTGTGATGATGCCGGCCAGCAACTGTGGCTCGCGGGTGTCGATCAGGTCGGCGATCTGGCGCTTGGCAAAGCGGCGCACCTCGGTCACGGACTCGTCAAACAAATGGCCCGACAGGTAGAAGCCCACCGCAGCTTTTTCCATGCCGAGCTGCTCCCGCACACCCCACGGCGTAGCAGACAGCAGCGGGGGCTCTTGCGTACTGGCACCATGTTCGTCGTCCCCGCCCATGTCAAACAGGCTGGCCTGGTTGGCATTGGCCAGCATGGCCGCACCAAAGTCAAACGCCAGGTCGAGCGAGGCCAGCAGGCTGGCGCGGTTGCGCTGCAGCGTGTCAAAGGCGCCAGCCTTGATCAGCGCTTCGACCGTGCGCTTGTTGATTCGGCTGCGGTCGACCCGGGCACAAAAGTCAAACAAGCTGTCGAAGGGACGCGCCTCACTGCCCATAGGGCCAGCCCCGCGGCCTTCGCGTGCCGCCACAATCGCCTCGATAGCCTGCTGCCCGGTGCCTTTGATGGCACTCAGGCCATAGCGGATCACCTGGTTGGAGACCGGCTCAAACCGGTGCGTGCCGCGGTTGACATTGGGCGGCTCAAAGCTCATGCCCATACGCAGCGCGTCTTCAAACAGCACCTTGAGCTTGTCGGTGTCGTCCATTTCCACCGTCATGTTGGCGCAGAAGAACTCGGCGGTGTAGTGCACCTTCAGCCAGCCGGTGTGGTACGCCAAAAGCGAGTAGGCGGCGGCGTGCGACTTGTTGAAGCCGTAGCCAGCAAACTTTTCCATCAGGTCAAAAATATCGTCGGCCTTGGCCGGGTCGATGCTGTTTTTGGCAGCACCGTCGCGGAAGATCTGGCGGTGTTTGGCCATTTCGTCGGCGTCTTTTTTGCCCATCGCCCGGCGCAGCATGTCAGCGCCGCCCAGCGAGTAACCACCCAGGATCTGCGCGGTTTGCATCACCTGCTCCTGGTAGACCATGATGCCGTAGGTCTCGGACAGCATCTCGGCCACCAGCGGGTGCGGGTACAGCACCTCTTCGCGGCCGTGCTTGCGCGCCACAAAGCTCGGAATCAGGTCCATCGGGCCGGGCCGGTACAGCGCGTTGAGCGCGATCAGGTCCTCCAGCCGGGTGGGCTTGGCGTCCTTGAGCATGCCCTGCATGCCCCGGCTTTCAAACTGAAACACCGCCTCGGTCTTGCCCTCGGCAAACAGCTTGTAGACCCGGGCATCGTCCAGCGGCAGGTCCTCAAAGGCAAAATTCTCCTGGCCGGCATGGCGCGTTCGAATCAGCTCGCGCGCCATTTCCAAAATGGTGAGTGTGGCCAGCCCCAAAAAGTCAAATTTGACCAGGCCGATCGCCTCCACGTCGTTTTTGTCGTACTGGCTCACCGCCGAATCGCTGCCGGGCTGCTGATAAAGCGGGCAAAAATCGGTCAGCTTGCCCGGCGCAATCAGCACACCGCCGGCGTGCATGCCGACGTTGCGCGTCAGACCCTCGAGCTTTCGCGCCAGCTCCAGCAGGGTGCGCACGTCTTCTTCGCGGCTCTCGCGTTCGGCCAGCAGCGGCTCGGCCTCGGTGGCGTACACCGTTTTGTCGTCTTTTTTGCGGTCGGGCGGCGGCAGTTGCAGGCTCACACTCACCCCAGGTTTGTTCGGGATCAACTTGCTGATGCCGTCGCAAAAGGTGTAGCTCATGTCCAGCACCCGACCCACATCGCGCACGGCCGCGCGGGCCGCCATGGTGCCAAAGGTGACGATCTGGCTCACCGCCTCGCGCCCGTACTTGAGCTTGACGTAATCGATGACCCTGTCACGGTTGCCCTGGCAAAAGTCGATGTCGAAGTCGGGCATGGACACCCGCTCGGGGTTCAAGAAGCGCTCAAACAGCAGCTTGTACTGAAGGGGATCGAGGTCGGTGATTTTGAGCGCATAGGCCACCAGTGAGCCGGCGCCCGAGCCCCGGCCCGGGCCGACTGGGCAGCCGTGGGTCTTGGCCCAGTTGATGAAATCACCCACGATCAGAAAGTAACCGGGGAAGCCCATCTTCACGATGGTGGCAATCTCGAACTCCAGCCGCTCCTCATAGCGCGGTCGCTCCGCCTCGCGCCGCGCCGCATCCGGGTACAGGTGCACCAAGCGGTCTTTCAGGCCGTCGTGCGAGGCGTAGCGGAAATAGGCCTCGGGCGACATCCGCTCGCCATTGACCTCGGGGGTCGGGAACTCGGGCAACTGCGGCTTGCCCAGCACCAGCGTGAGGTTGCAGCGGCGGGCAATTTCGACCGTATTGGCCAGGGCTGACGGCACGTCGGCAAACAGGGCCTGCATCTGCTCGGCCGATCAAAATCGTTGACCTCGATGAACTGCACCGGGTGCGTAGCCACCACCGGCAGGGCCATGCGCGCCGCCAAGCGGACCGCCGCCGTCACATGGGCTTCGTCATCGGCGCGGCCTGCTCGCTGTAACTCCAGGTAAAACCGGTGCGGAAACACGCTGGCAAGTAGCAGGGCCAGCTCAAAGGCACGCGCCTCGTCGCCCTGCAACAGCGCCTGCCCGACCGGCCCCGCCTGAGCCCCGGACAGCAGGATCAGGCCCTCGTGGCGTTCGCGCAGCCAGTCCAGCCGCACCACCGCCTGCGCCCGGCCGCTGCTTTGGGTCCAGGCGCGGGCCAGCAGCTCTGACAGGTTGAGGTAACCCTGCTGGTTTTGCACCAGCAGCAGGACGCGCGACAGGGCTGCGGGATCCTTGCCCAGGCCTTCGAGCCAGATCTCGGACCCAATCAGGGGCTTGACGCCGCGCTTACGCGCCTCCTTGTAGAACTTGATGGCACCAAATAAGTTGCTCAAATCAGTGATGGCCAGTGCCGGCTGTTGGTCGCGGCTGGCGGCCTTGACGACGTCGTCAATGCGGCAGGTGCCGTCGACCACAGAAAACTCGGTATGCAAACGCAAATGGACAAACATGATCGCTATTGTGCCCGGCCGATGGTCCTGCCAGTCAAGCTGTAATGGCATGAAAGATGCATATGGTTACCTACAATGGCGAAGGGGGTAAGCATGAAAATTTTGGTGGTGGATGACCACGCGCTGGTGCGCGAAGGCCTGCGACAGGTGCTCAAGGGCCTGGACGAGCAGATCGAGGTGCTGGAGGCATCAGCCTGCGCCCGGGCGTTCGAACTGGCTGACCTGCACCCGGACCTTGATCTTGTGCTGATGGACTATATGATGCCGGACCTCAATGGCCTGTTCGGCCTGGAGGCGATTGGCAAGAGCCACCCCGAACTGCCGGTGGTCATGCTCACCGGCTCGGCCGATCCGCAACTGGAGGCCCGCATGCTGGCACGCGGCGCTGCCGGATTCCTGAGCAAGGGTGGCAAAAGCCAGGACATGTTGCGAGTGCTTCGGCAAGTGCTCAGCGGCGAGAATCCCCGACCCAAGGCCGTCGCAACCGGGATGCCGCCTGCCGCGAACGACACGGCCAAGCTGGCACCCCACCTGACTCAGCGGCAAGAAGCGGTCCTGGCCATGCTGCTGGCGGGCGCCTCCAACAAGACCATCAGCCGTGAGCTCTATATTTCAGACGAAACCACGCGCAACCATGTCAGCGCAATTTTGCGGTTTTTTGGCGTCGAATCCCGCATTCAGGCAGTCCTGGCCGCCGGCCGGGCTGGCTATACGGCTGCGCCACCCTCCTCGGAGTCCTGATCCCCTTGTTGAGCCAGGCCGCGCTCCAGAACCAGCCGGCGCAGCAGAGCGCGCAGCTTGGCCGGGCGCACCGGTTTTTGCAACAGGGTCAGACCGACGTCGCGAGCGGCCTGCACCATGGCCGGTGTGCTGGTACCACTGACCAAGCAGGCCGGGATCGGCAGGTTGGCAGCGGCGCGAAGTTGCCGAACGGCGTCGATGCCATTCACCCAGTCGGCCAAGCGGTAGTCTGAGACCAGGACGTCTGGCGGCCCTTGGTCCTCGATCGATTGCAAGGCCACCGCCAAACTGTCGGCGCTGCGCACCTCAAAGCCCCAGCCGCCCAACAGGCTGGCAAGGGCCTCACGCGAGAGGTGATCATCCTCCAGCACCATTGCCACCAGGCCGCGAGGCATGGGCAACGCCAGAGACTCTGGTGGCAGCTGCACTGGGGCGACTGGCCTAAGCGGTGCCAGCGGCACATCAATGGTGAAGCGGCTGCCACAGCCCAGGTTGGAACGCAGCTGCACCGACAGGCCTAGCAGACGGGCCGTCAGGTCCACGATGTGCAAGCCCAGGCCCAGGCCTTTGCTATTGCTCCGGGCCGGGTTGTCGACCTGAAAATAATCCTCAAACACCGAGGTATGGTGCTCGGGCGCGATGCCAATGCCACTGTCCCAGACCTGAATCCGGGCCAGGCCGCCGCCGGCTAGCGGCCGGCACGAGACCAGGACCGAGCCCTGGGGCGTGTAGGCCAGGGCATTGCCCACCAGGTTCAGCAGGATGCGCTGCAGTTGCCCGGCGTCAGTCATCAGCCAGGCGCGGGTCGGTCGAATCCGCAGCCGCAGGCCCTTGTCTCGGGCCGTGCTGCCCATCGCCGAGCGCAATTTGTCAAACAGCTCATTCAGGGCAAAGGGCTGCGCCTGCACCGGTACCGCGTTGGCGTTAAAGCGGGAAATATCGAGCAAGGCGTCCAGCAGCTCCTGCATGGACTGCACCGAAGCCTCCAGGTTACCCAACACCTGCATGGCCTGGGTGTCGTGGGTCAGCTGGCGCAGCCGCTCGACAAACATGCCCAGCGCATGCGCTGGCTGACGCAGATCGTGCGTGGCAGCTGCCAGAAAGCGGCTCTTGGCCAGCGTGGCCTGCTCGGCTTCCTCCGTCTTGTTGCGCAAGTCCCGCGTGGCATCGGTCACGCGCTGTTCCAGCAAATCACGGCCAGTCTCCAAGGCCTGCACCATTTGGTTGAGGCCGAGTTGCAGTTCTCGCAGTGGGTTATGGGGCGATTCTGGCCCGCGAGCCGACAAGTCGCCCTCGCCAATGCGTTTGACCATGCGCGACATGCTCACCACCGGCTCAATGAAAACGCGGGCCAGGTGCAAGGCCAGCAGGCCGCCCAACAGTAGACCGGCCAGGGCGACCGCGGCGCCGGTCAACAGGGCGTCGGTACGCCGCTCGACCAGCCCGTTGTTGGCAAACTCCAGCTTCACTTGGCCCAGCAAACCGGGTACCGTTAAACCCTTGGCTAAGGCTTGCCCGTAGACGCTTTCTGGCCCGACCGGCGCGGCCCAGACGGGCTGCACCAGCAGTTCACGCTGGGCTAGAGCATCCCATTGCTGGCCAGCCAGGTGTGTCGCGGCAGGCCAAGCACTGGCCGCGTGCCGCCCGGCACTTGCCAGTGCGCGGCCGTCCATGGTCAAAATGGTCACGGCGCGCAGGTCATGTTCGTGCATCGCACCCATGGCCACCAAGCTCAGCTGGCCTCTGTCTTGCGTCAACAGGCCCGAGCGGCTGGCAACCGCGACTTGCTGAGCCACCGAGCGCAAGCGTTGGTGGTGGGTGGTTTGCAAGTCATTCAGGTGCAAGGCTGTCAAAGCTACCACCAGGCCAACGACGACCAAGGCCACAGGCAGCAGCGCCGACAGCAACATCCGGTCACGAATGCCCAGCATGACCTTCATTTTTTTTCACCCCTTTGTTTCCTATTTTGCACCAGACAAACGCCTTTCTTGCTTTTGTCAGAGTGCTGGCTTGACGCACTTCTAGAATAGCCAGGTGAGCACCGTCCTGAACATTTCCGCCTACAAGTTCGTGCCTTTGCCCGACACCGAGACTCTGCGCGACACGCTGCTGGCGCGTGCCAACGACCTGCAGCTCAAGGGCACCATCCTGTTGGCGGAAGAGGGTATCAACCTTTTTTTGGCGGGGCCGGCACTGGCAGTTCGGAACTTTGTGGCGCAGCTGCAGCAAGACCCGCGCTTGGCCGACTTGGTGCCCAAAGAAAGCTGGTCGGCGACCCAACCCTTCAAGAAGATGCTGGTCAAGGTCAAACGCGAGATCATCCGCATGGATCACCCGACCATCCAGCCTGCGCGGGGCCGGGCACCCGCCGTCTCACCCGCCACGCTCAAGCGCTGGCTGGACGACGGTGTGGACGATGCCGGCCGGCCGGTGGTGCTGCTCGACACGCGCAATGGCTTCGAGGTGGACGAGGGCACGTTTCAGGGCGCCATCGACTGGCGATTGGGCAAGTTCAGCGATTTTCCGCAAGCCCTCCTGGCGCACCGCGACGAGCTGGTGGACAAGACCGTGGTGAGTTTTTGTACCGGCGGCATTCGCTGCGAAAAGGCGGCCATTTTCATGCGCGAGCACGACTTGCCAAATACCTATCAGCTGGAAGGCGGCATCCTCAAGTATTTTGAGGAGACCGGTGGCGCGCACTACCTCGGGAACTGCTTCGTGTTTGACGAACGTCGCACCGTCGATGCCCGGCTGGACCCCAAGCCGTCATCGCCGGCCTGACCGAACATCCAATCTGGTTTAGCGGCTGAACTTTTGCGCCAGTTCGGCAATGCGCTGCCCGAACTGGCGGCCGGTTTCCAGGTCACCTGCGTTCATTTCGCCAGCGCCGGCATCGCCCGGGGTCTGGGCCATCGGGCCGGCCGCAGAGGCCAGGTAATTGACGTCGCTGCGCTGCGACGCCTTGGTGTTGTTGTAGTTGATGCCGGTACCCGCCCAGACGCCGCCGTGCTGCATGGCCAGGGTCATGAAGTAGTGCAGTGTGGAGTGCTTGTCCCCATTCATGTTGGCGCTGTTGGTGAAACCGCCAAAAATCTTGTCTTTCCAGGCCTGGGTGTACCAGGGCTTGGAAGTGGCATCAGCAAACTTCTTGAACTGCCAGCTGACCGTGCCCATGTAGGTGGGCGAGCCAAAAATGATGGCATCGGCGGCGGCCAGGGTCTCCCAGGCGGCGTCGGGCAGGTTGCCATCGGCGTCAATGGTGAGCAGCTCGGCGCCAGCGCCCTGGGCGACCGATTGGGCCAGGCGCTGGGTGTGACCGTAGCCCGAATGAAAAACAACTGCGACTTTTGCCATCGTGATACTCCTAGATGTGGCGGAAATAAAGGGTGCGCACTCTGCGAACCCCGGGGAATTAAAGGCGGGTGGCCGCTTAGGTGCCGCGTTTGGCATCCAGACTTAACGCGCCCGGGCCGAAGGCGGTGAGGGCCAGCAGGCCACCCGCAATCGCCAGGTTTTTCATGAACATGATCTGTTGCATCTGCATGGCTTCGGCCGGCGCGGCCCAGAAGTTATGGAAGAACACGCCTGCCACCACGGTGAACAGCGCCATGGCCAACGCCGCCCAGCGGGTCTGGTAGCCGGCAATCAGCGCCAGGCCGCCCGACACCTCAAGCGCCACGGCCAAAGCCGCGCCCAGGGTGGGCAGCGGCAATCCGACCGAAGCAATGTAGCCCACCGTGCCGGCAAAGCCGAACAATTTGCTCAAGCCGGCGGGCAGGAACAGGGCCGCCAACAAAAGTCTCGCTGCGAGGGAGAAAGCGGATTGGTATTGGCTCAACATAAAAAGGCCCGGGGGGTAGAAATGGGTGGGGCATGGATTCCCGCGTGCGCGGGAATGACGGGTGATGGGTTGGTGGGTTCAGGCGCAGAGGTCAAACACCAGCACCTCGGCATCCTGACCGTGGCTCAAACGCAATTGGGTCTCGTCGGCCAGCAGGGCGGCGTCGCCCTGGTGCAGGGCAGTGCCGTTGACCTGAATCTGGCCGCGCAGCACCTGCACGTAGGCTTTGCGTGCCGAGTCCAGTGTTAGGTGAGCGGTCTGCTCGCCGTCAAACAGGCCGGCATAGAGCCGGGCGTCGGCGTGCAGGGTGACCGAACCTTCGGCGCCCCCGGGTGCGGCGACCAGCCGCAGGCGGCCCTGCTTGTCGCTGACCGCAAAGGTTTTTTGCTCGTAGCTGGGCTCGATACCGGTCACATTGGGCTCAATCCAGATCTGCAGAAAGTGGGTGGTTTGCTCAGGTGCGTGGTTGAACTCGCTGTGCTGCACGCCGCGCCCAGCACTCATGCGCTGAACGTCGCCTGGCGGGATGCCCTTCACGTTGCCCATGCTGTCCTTGTGGGCGAGCTCGCCAGACAGCACGTAGCTGATGATTTC
>RFWA01000590.1 GCA_009922295.1 Betaproteobacteria bacterium | reverse complement strand
AGCGAGAACAGCAGGTCGTTCCAGGCCCACATGAAGGAGTACAGGCCCACAGTCACCAGGGCCGGCATGGCCAGGGGCAGCACGATGCGGTGAAGGATGAACAACTCGCCCGCGCCGTCGGCGCGCGCAGCCTCAATGATTTCAGTCGGGATGTTGACGAAGTAGCTGTACAGCATGTAAGTACCACTGGGCAGGGCCAGGATGATGTAAGCGATGATCAAGCCCAAGTGGGTGTTGAGCAAGCCGGCCCACTGCAGCAGCGGGTAAAGACTGATCAGCATCATGGTGAAAGGGAACATCTGGGCCGAGAGCATCAGGAACATCAGCGGCTTGCGCCCCCGGTAGCGGAACTTGGCGAAGCTGTAGGCGGCGTAAGTGGCCAGCACTACGGTGAGCAGCGCCCCGCCACCGGCGGTGATCAGGCTGTTGCGCAACTGGTCGACCATGTCGCTTCGGCTGAACAGGTTGGTGTAGTTGACCCAGGTGGCGGCCTTGGGTAACAGCGTTGGCAAGCGCACGAAGACCTCGTTTTCAGGCTTGATCGAGGTGACCCCCATCCACAGCAGCGGCAGGAACAGGAAGGCCGCCAGCAGCAAGAAAAAGCCCCAGAAAAGAAGGCGCGCGCGCCAGGTCAGCAATTGCAGCATGCTCAGGCCTCGCGCTTGAAGAGGATGCGCAGGTAGAACACGGTCGGTATGGCGATGGTGACGAACCACACCACGCCGACCGCGCAGGCCGTGCCCATGTCCCAGTTCTGGAACGCCTGCTTGTAGACCTCGACCGACAGCATGGTGGTGGCCTTGATCGGGCCACCTTGCGTGAGCGCGTAGATCACGTCGAAGGCTTGCCACGCGCGCTGCGTCAATTTGGTCTTGTGAGACGCCCTGCAGCCCGGCCAGAAAGAAGGCCATGAACAGCGGCACCGAGAGCCAGGCCTTGGTGAGGATCACTGCGGCCATGGCGCCTTTTTCCTCGGCCAGCCAGGTGATGGGTTCAGAAATCACCCCGGACTGCAGCAGCACGGCATTGAGCACGCCGTATTGGCCATTGAAGATCCAGGCAGCCAAAAAGGCGGTGACGGTGGTCGGCAGCACCCAGGGTAATAGCGAGACCGCTCGTACGAAGCCACGTCCGGCAAACGACTGGTTCATCATCAGCGCCCAGCCAAGGCCCAGGATGAAGGTGAGGCCCGTGGTCAAGACCACGAACACCAGGGTGTTGAGCCAGACCGTGGCCATACCCGGGTCGGCCAGCAGCTTGTGAAAGTTAGCCAAGCCCGCAAAAGTCGGGCTCTCCATCTCGATGGTGTACTTGTACAGCGAGAGCCGCAGCGACTGCAGAAAGGGCACCAGGATGACGGCCGCGAAGGCCACCAGGGCCGGCAGCAGCAGCAGAAAACCCGTGCGCCGCTCCTGGGCCTTGAGCCCGGAGCGTCTGGCCACTGGCGAGGGCTTCGTCATCGGCGCGGCGTCACGGGCACGGGCGATGCGTGGCTCAGCTCTTGGCCAATTCAGCCATCTTGGCTTCCAGCCGCTTGCCCATGCTGTCAATCGCCGACTGCGCCGTCTTCTGGCCCAGCAAAGCGCCCTGGACTTCCTCACCCACAATGTTGACCGGTTCGGCTGAGGTAGTCCACTGCGACACCTCGTCACGTTCGGCATGGCGCGAGGCCTGGGTCCAGGCCGTGACATAGGGGTCGCTGGCCAGTTGCGCCAGAGCGGTCAAGGTCACCGGGAACAGGCCCTGCTCCTTGAAATACTGCAACTGATTGGCGTCGCTGAGTGCCAGGTGGCTGGCCAATTTCGCTTGGGGAGACTGTCCGTTTGGCGCACT